>NZ_JBHWJJ010000121.1:0-26821 GCF_042732005.1 Streptomyces sp. NPDC059851
CCTCCACGGGGCCCGGCCTTCCGTCCGTCCGGCGCAGCCCGTCCGCCGGCGCCCCACGCACCGGCGGACGAGCGGACGAGCGGACGAGCGGACGAGCACGCCAAGCGTGCGGGCAGCGCAGGCAGCGCCGCGGCTACCCGCGCGCGATAACCTCCGCCGCCGCGCGCCCGCACACCCGTGCGGCACCGTGCGTGGCGATGTACAGGGCGCCGCGCGGCTCGGCCCGCGGCAGCCCCATCTCGACCACGACCGTGTCCGGCCGGGCCGCGACCAGCGCGTCCAGGACCTCGGCCATCCACGGGTGCCGGTGCGCGTCGCGGACCACGGCGACCACCGTGCGCTCGCCGGCCGCCGCCAGGATCTCCCCCGCCGCAGCGCCCCGCGGGTACACGCCCGACCCGGTGCCCGGCAGCAGCGCGGCCAGCTCGGCGGCCACGCCCCACGGGGTCTCGTCGCCCACCGCGACGTTGGCGACGGGGGCGAGCGTGGCGACGTACGGGGCGGAGACCGGGCCCCGGCCGCCGGAGACGACCAGCGCACGGCGGGCCGCCTCCAGGCCGATGCCGGGCGCGCCCCCCTCCGGCGCGCCCGGCACGGCGGGGGCGGGCCCGGCCGAGCGGGTCCACTCGGCCAGCGCCCGGACCCGGGCCGCCGCGTCGGCGAGCCGCTCCTCGGGGAGCACCCCCTCGCGTACGGCGGCGACGAGGGCGTCCCGGAGCCGGAGCACGGTGGCCTCGTCGGCGAGCCCGCCGCCCACGCAGATCGCGTCGGCGCCGGCGGCGATGGCGAGGACCGAGCCGCGCTCGATGCCGTACGTCCCGGCGATGGCGTTCATCTCCATTCCGTCGGTGACGATCAGGCCCTCGTAGCCGAGCTCCTTGCGCAGCAGTCCGGTCAGGACCTGCGGGCTGAGGGTGGCCGGACGGACGGGGTCGAGGGCGGGCACCAGGATGTGCGCGCTCATCACGGCCTTGGTGCCGGCCTCGATGGCGGCCCGGAAGGGGACCAGCTCGCGCACGGCCAGGGTCTCCAGGTCCACGTCGATGCGCGGCAGCGCGTGGTGCGAGTCGACGTTGGTGTCGCCGTGGCCCGGGAAGTGCTTGGTGCAGGCGGCGACGCCGGCGGCCTGGAGGCCTTCGACGTACGCGGCGGTGTGCCGGGCGGCGAGGCCGGTGTCGGCGCCGAAGGACCGTACGCCGATGACCGGGTTGTCGGGGTTGGAGTTGACGTCGGCGGACGGCGCCCAGTTGAGGTTGACCCCGCACTCGGCGAGGCGGCGGCCCAGCTCGCGGGCCACGTCGCGGGTCAGGCCGGTGTCGTCGACGGAGCCCAGGGCCAGGTTGCCGGGGAAGGAGGAGCCGCCGCGGACCTCCAGGCGGGTGACGTCGCCGCCCTCCTCGTCGATGGCGACGAGGACGTCGTCCCGCTCGGCCCGCAGCTGCGCGGTGAGCGCGGCGAGCTGCTCCGGCGAGGCGATGTTGCGGCCGAACAGGCCGACGGCGGTAAGGCCCTCGGAGACCCGGCGCAGCAGCCAGGCGGGGGCGGAGGTGCCCTCGAAGCCGGGCTGGAGGACTGCGAGCGCGTCGCGGGTGAGCGTGTCGGCGGGATGCGCGAGGACGGTCACGGGCCGTTATCCCTTCACGGCGCCGGCGGTCATCCCGCCGACGGCCTTGCGCTGGAGGAAGACGAAGATGACCAGGACCGGGACCGCGAAGAGCGAGGAGGCGGCCATGGTGGCGCCCCAGTCGTTGCCGAAGGCGGTCTGGAACTGGGTCAGCCACAGGGGCAGGGTCTGCGCCGCCTTGTCCTTGTTCAGGATCAGGACCATCGCGAACTCGTTCCAGGCGGTGATGAAGCCGAAGAGCGAGGTGGACATGAGGCCGGGGGCCAGCAGCGGGAAGATCACCTTGCGGAAGGCCTGGCCGCGGGTGCAGCCGTCGATCTGGGCGGCCTCCTCCAGCGTCACCGGGACGGCGGCGATGAAGCCGCGCAGGGTCCAGATGGTGAAGGGCAGGACCATCACGAAGTAGATCGCGGTCAGCAGGCCGAGGCTGTTCAGCATCTCGGCGTCGCGGGCGATCATGTACATCGCGATGACCATGACCTCCCAGGGGGCCATCTGCGCCATCATCACGCCGAGGACGAGGCCCTTGCGACCCTTGAACTTCATGCGGGCGATCGCGAAGCTCGCGGCGAGGGCCACGAGCAGCGCCAGCAGCACGGCCCCGACGGTGACCAGCAGGCTGTTCTGCACGTACGTCCAGAAGAGCTCGACGCCGGTGGCCGTGGTGAAGTTGTGGAACGTCGGGGTGAAGACGAAGACCGGGTCCTTGGTGAGGATCTCGCCGGACGGCTTGAGGGCCGAGGAGAACATCCAGTAGACGGGGAAGACGAAGACCACGGCCAGGACCAGGGCGCCGAGGTTCTTCGCGACGGCTCCCGGTCGGACCGGGCGGCGGGTGCGCAGCCGCGGCGCGGGCTTCGGGGCGGTGGTGGTGCTCACTGCTCCTCCTCCTGCTTCAGGATCAGGCGGAAGTAGAAGGACATGACGACGACGAGCATCACGATCGTCAGGACGGAGATGGCCGCCGCGAGGGCGTAGTGGCCCTGGCTCTGGCCCTCGACGAAGGCGAAGACGGGCAGGGTTTCGGAGGCGCGGTCGGGGCCGCCGCGGTTCATCGCGTAGACCTGGGTGAAGGCCTTGAACACCCAGATCACTTCGAGGAAGGTGGTGACGAGGAAGAACGGCCTGAGGTGGGGGAAGACGACCTGCCAGAAGGTCTGCCAGCCGTTCGCGCCGTCCATCCGCGCGGCCTCGTACAGCTCGGCGCTGACGGTGGTCAGGCCGGCGTACATGTTGAGGGCGACGAAGGGGACGGAGCCCCAGACGACCAGGATCGTGACGATCACCAGGGTCGACCAGCCGGTCTCGAACCAGTTGTGCTGCTCGTAGCCGGAGAAGCCGAGCGTGCGCATCACCCAGTTCATGACGCCGAACTGCTCGTCGAACAGCCACTGGAAGACGGTCACGGACGCGACGATCGGCATGGCCCAGGCCATCACCAGGGCCATCGACAGGACCAGGCGCATCCACTTCCCGAGCCGGTTGAGCAGGAGGCCGAGGAGGCTGCCGATCGCCATGATGAGCGCGACGTTGGCGGCGGTGAAGGCGAAGGTGCGGACGACGACGGTCCAGAAGTGCCCGTCGCCCAGCAGCTGGGTGTAGTTCTCGACGCCGTGGAAGGGCGCCTTGCGCTGGATGAACTCGATCCGGTCGACCTTCTGAAAGGACAGGATGACGTTCTTGGCCAGCGGGTACAGCAGCAGGGCGGCCATGCTGAGCACCGCCGGTGCGATCAGCAGGTACGGCAGCCGTCCCGAGGGCGACGAGGGCCCGGACCCGCGAGGAGACCGGGCCTTCTTCCCGGCTCCGATGGGCTGCGGCGGCTGCGGCTGCTGTGGCGCCCCCGACGTGCGCGGCCCGCCGGACCCGTGGGGTGCGTCCTGCGGAGCGGTCGCCGCTCCCTGGGAGTGCACGGTCATGTGTTCGTTTCCTCGCGGTTGGCTGTGGCGACCGGCGTCCGCCGCGCCCGGGTCGGCCGCGGGCGGGCGTCGCGTACGTCCGCCCGTGCGACCGGGGGTGCGGCGGGCGCTGCCGGGCGCCCGCCGTGACCTCCCGGTGCAGGTGCGGTGCGGGTGTTACTTGTTGATGCGGCTCGCGATCTCCTTGTCCGCGTCCGCGCCCGCCTTGGCGGCGTCCTCACCCTTGAGGACCTTGGTCATGAACTCCTTGATCGGGTTGGGCTCGGTCTCGACGTTCGCCCAGCCCGGGGTGACCGGGGTGATCTTGCCGTTGACGCCGCCCTTGCCCATCGCCTCGGCGAAGGAGCCCGCGGCCGGGGTGAAGTTGGCGGCGGCCTGGTTCGGCAGCAGCGAGCCCTTGACCTCGGCGGCGTACTTCGTCATCTGGTCCTTGCCGGTGGCCAGGGCCAGCCACTCCTTGGCGAGCTCCTTGTTCTTGGAGCGCTCGGCGACGGCGAGGTTCGAGCCCCCGAGGAAGACGGTGCCCGGCTTGTCGGCGGTCTTGCCCGGGATCGGGAAGTAGCCGAAGTCGGCCTCCTTGCCCGCCTCCTTCAGGGCCTTCTCCGCACCACCGGCCTCCCAGCCCAGACCGATCCAGGAGGCGACGCCGCCCTTGGGGACGATGTCGGTGGACTGCTGCGGCGTGGCCTCGTCCTTGTCCTTGGGGGCGGTGGAGTAGGACTGCAGCTTCTTGTAGAACTCCATCGCGGAGGCGGCCTGCGGGGTGCCGAGCCCGCCCTTCCACTTGCCGCCGTCCTTGACGGCGAGGTCGCCGCCCTCGTCCCAGATCAGGCCCGCGAGGACGTACCAGCTCTGGCCGGGGAGGTAGATCGGCTGCGAAGAGGGGTCGGCGGCCTTGAGCTTCTCCAGGCCGGCGATCCACTCGTCACGGGTCTTCGGCGGGGTGACGCCGGCCTTCTCGAAGGCCTTCTTGTCGTAGACGACGACGCGGTTGGCCGCGTACCACGGGGCGGAGTAGAGCTTGCCCTCGTACTCGGCGGAAGCGAGCATGCTCTTCTGCCAGGCGTCGGCGCCGAGCTGACCCTTCTCCTTGGTCAGGTCGGCGAGACCGCCGGTGACCGCGTAGCCGGCGGTCTGGGTGTTGCCGAGCTCCAGGACGTCCGGCGGGGTGCTTTCGGAGAGGGCGGTGGTGACCTTCTCCTGGATGCCCTTCCAGGCCTGGACCTCGACCTTGACCGTCACACCGGGGTGCTTGGCCGCGAACTCCTTGTTGACCTCGTCGATCCAGGCCTTCGGCGCGGAGCCGTCCATCACCCAGACGGTTATCTCCTTGGCGCCGCCCGCGTCGGCCGTGCCCTTGTCGTCGCCGCCCCCGTTGCCACACGCCGCGACACCGGCCATCATGCCCGCGACACCGACCGCCGCGATGAGCTTGCGCTTCACGCCACCCTCCTCAGGGATGCTGCCTGCAACTTCCCTCGCCCGCCGCGGTGATGCACGAGTACTGCGCGAGTACTGCCCGTGGGGCCGGGATCTGATTCATATTGGTGTAGACCAGTACCGGGAGCTTGGCCTAGACCTTTAGGGGTGTCAAGGGTCTAATGATCGGGTGCCGCGTCCGTTACCGGACCGACACCTGGGGGAGGACTTCAAGCCCGTCCCCCCGCCCGTGTCACCATGTGACCGCACATATCGGAGGAGCCGGTGACGGCAGCGAAACTGGAGTCGGGAAGGCGGGCGGCGATGGCCACCGAAGGGGCGACCACCGAGCCGGAGGGCGGTGCGGCCACTCGCACCGCACGCGTGCCCAAGTACTACCGACTGAAGCGGCACTTGCTCGACATGACGGAAACGCTGCCGCCGGGCACGCCCGTCCCGCCCGAGCGCACGCTCGCCGCCGAGTTCGACACGTCCCGCACCACCGTGCGCCAGGCCCTCCAGGAACTGGTCGTCGAAGGCCGGCTGGAGCGCATCCAGGGCAAGGGCACCTTCGTGGCCAAGCCGAAGGTCTCCCAGCCACTGCAACTCTCCTCCTACACGGAGGACATGCGGGCGCAGGGCCTGGAGCCCACCTCCCAGCTCCTGGACATCGGCTACGTGACCGCCGACGACACCCTGGCCGGACTGCTCAAGATCGCCACGGGCGGGCGCGTCCTGCGCATCGAGCGGCTCCGCCTGGCCAGCGGCGAGCCGATGGCCATCGAGACCACCCACCTGTCGGCCAAGCGCTTCCCCGCCCTGCGCCGCTCGCTGGCCAAGTACACCTCGCTCTACACCGCCCTCGCAGAGGTGTACGGGGTCCGGCTCGCCGAGGCCGAGGAGACCATCGAGACCTCGCTGGCCACCCCGCGCGAGGCCGGGCTGCTCGGTACGGACGTCGGCCTGCCGATGCTGATGCTCTCCCGGCACTCGCTGGACGCCGACGGGGAGCCGGTCGAGTGGGTGCGCTCGGTCTACCGCGGAGATCGATACAAGTTCGTTGCCCGACTCCAGCGCCCCGCGGTCTGATCCGTAGTTGACTCTCGTTCCGCTATACGGACGGGGGCTTACGTTCACCGGTCGGGCCCCCGTAGATTCCCTGCGCTTGCGCAGATGATCAACGAGGGGACGAGGATCATGCCGGAACCGGAAGCAACAGACACCCAACGGGACGCGGCGAGTTCGGGCACGGCACCGGACTCGCCCTACGCATCAGGCCGCACGACCCCGAAGTCGATCGCCGTGTGGGCGCTCGTCGCCCTCATCGGGGCCATCGGCTGGGCCGTGCTCGCGCTCTCCCGCGGCGAGGAGATCTCCGCCGCCTGGCTGCTCGCCGCCGCACTCGGCTCGTACGCCATCGGCTACCGCTTCTACGCGCGCTTCATCGCCCACCGGGTCCTCCGGGTCGACAAGACCCGGGCCACGCCCGCCGAACGCCTTGACAACGGTGTCGACTTCCACCCGACCGACCGCCGGGTTCTCTTCGGACACCACTTCGCCGCCGTCGCCGGCGCCGGGCCGCTCGTCGGCCCGGTGCTCGCCGCGCAGATGGGCTACCTGCCCGGCACCATCTGGATCGTCGCCGGCGTGATCTTCGCGGGTGCCGTCCAGGACATGGTCACCCTGTTCTTCTCCACCCGGCGCGACGGCCGCTCGCTCGGCCAGATGGCCCGGGACGAGATCGGCCCCGTGGGCGGAGCCGCCGCCCTCGTCGCCGTGTTCGCCATCATGATCATCCTGCTGGCGGTGCTCGCCCTGGTCATCGTCAACGCGCTGGCGCACTCGCCCTGGGGCGTGTTCTCCATCGGCATGACCATCCCGATCGCCCTGTTCATGGGCTTCTACCTGCGCGTGCTGAGGCCGGGCCGGGTCACCGAGGTCTCCGTGATCGGCGTCGCCCTGCTGCTGCTCGCCATCGTCGCGGGCGGCTGGGTCGCGGAGTCGTCGCTGGCGGACACCTTCACCCTGGAGAAGGAAACGCTGATCATCTGGATGGTCGCGTACGGCTTCGTCGCCTCGGTGCTGCCGGTGTGGATGCTGCTGGCGCCCCGCGACTACCTCTCCACCTTCATGAAGATCGGCACGATCGCGATGCTCGCCCTGGGCGTCGTCATCGCCATGCCGACGCTGAAGATGCCCTCGATCACCGACTTCGCCGCCCGCGGGGACGGCCCGGTCTTCGCCGGGTCCATGTTCCCCTTCGTCTTCATCACCATCGCCTGCGGCGCCCTGTCCGGCTTCCACTCCCTGGTCTCCTCCGGCACCACCCCGAAGATGATCCAGAAGGAGACCCAGGTCCGGGTCATCGGCTACGGCTCCATGCTGACCGAGTCGTTCGTGGCCGTCATGGCGATGATCTGCGCGTGCATCATCGAGCCCGGCCTGTTCTTCGCGGTCAACTCCCCCGGCGGGGTCGTCGGCACCACGGTCCAGACCGCCTCCGAGGCGGTCACCAACTTCGGCTTCTCCGTTACGCCGGAGTTCCTCGCGCAGGCCGCCAAGGACGTCGAGGAGGCCACCCTGCTGTCCCGCACGGGCGGCGCACCGACCTTCGCACTCGGAATGTCGGAAATCTTCTCGGCCGTCGTCGGTGGCGCCGGTATGAAGGCCTTCTGGTACCACTTCGCCATCATGTTCGAGGCGCTGTTCATCCTGACCACGCTGGACGCGGGCACCCGTGTCGGCCGGTTCATGCTCCAGGACACCCTCGGCAACGTGCACAAGTCCTTCAAGGACGTCAGCTGGAAGCCGGGGGTCTGGCTGGCCAGCGCACTCGTCGTCGGCGGCTGGGGCTACTTCCTGTGGGTCGGCGTCAAGGACCCGCTGGGCGGCATCAACCAGCTCTTCCCGCTGTTCGGCATCGCGAACCAGCTGCTCGCGGCCGTGGCCCTGGCGGTCTGCACGACCCTGCTGGTCAAGTCCGGCCGCCTGAAGTGGGCCTGGGTGACCGGCGTCCCCCTGGTCTGGGACGTGGCCGTCACCCTCACCGCGAGCTGGCAGAAGATCTTCTCGGACGACGTGAAGGTCGGGTTCTTCGCCCAGCGCGACAAGTACCAGGACGGCATCGACGCGGGGAAGGTGCTCGCACCCGCGAAGAACATGGACGAGATGCACACGGTGGTCACCAACGCCACCGTCGACGGCGTCCTGGCCGGGCTGTTCGCGGTCCTGATCATCATCGTGCTGCTGGACGCGGCCCGCACCTGCATCCGGGCCGTCCGCAGCCCCGGGACGGTCCGGCTGACCGAGGTCCCGTGGACCGAGTCGAAGATCATCGCCCCGGCCGGGCTCATCGCGACGCCGCAGGAACGGGCCGAACTCGCCGCCGCAGGCCTCGACTCGGGCGGCGGCCGCGTGAAGGAGCCCGTGGCGTGAGCGGCGGCGGGGTGCGCGGCGCGCTGGCGAAGGCGCGGTTCTACGTTCGGGAGTTCTCCGGCGAGGCGGCGTACGACCGGTACGTCGCGCACGCCCGCTCCCACGACCCGGACGCCGAGGTCATGACCCGCCGCGCCTTCGAACGCGCCCGCACCGACGCCCGCGAGGCGGACCCCCGCGAGGGCTTCCGCTGCTGCTGAGCGTCGCCACGGCGGAGGGGCCCGCCCGGTGACTGGCGGGCCCTTCGCCGTGCGCGGGCTCAGCGCACCCAGTCCTTGAGGGGCTCGGTCTGCAGGATGATGCCGACGGGCTCCGGGAGGGCGACGTCCGACCCGTACGGCACGATGTGAACGCTCTCGTATCGGCGGCCGTTCGGCTGGCTGTAGACGGAGACCTCGCACTTGGCCCTGTCGATGAGCAGGTAGACGGGGATGCCCGTCTCCGCGTAGGCCCGTGGCTTCTCGACATGGTCACGCCGGTGCGTATCGGAGTCCCACGAGGTCACCTCGACGGCCATGAGGATCGGCTCGGGGTCCACCCAGTCGCCCTGCCCGGCGAAGGCATGCGAGGGCGCCAGCGCTGCATCGGGGATGGCCCTGCCCGCCCGGTACTCCTGCACCTTGATCCCCTGGCCCTGGTGCAGCCAGAGCTCGGGCCGGTACTGCATGCAGATCCGCGTCAACCACTGGACGATCATCCCGTGGTCGCCGTCCGGCATGGCCTTGCTCCTCAGTACCCCGTCGATGAATTCCAGCCGCGTCCCCTCCGTCTCGCGAGCCGCTATGCGCGCGATGGCCTCGAAATCCTCGGTCAGCATGTGGGGGTGGTCAGTCATCGCGGTCATGCCTCGCTCGCCTTCCTCGACGGTGCTGCTCCGACGATAGCGCCGGGCGGTTGCCCCCGTCCGGCACACTCGGCGGCAGGAACATCGACATCCGAACCGCCGTGCCCGCCGAGTGCGAACGACTGGGCGAGATCACCGGGCAGGCCTACACCGGGGACGGGCTGCTCGACCAGAGCGAGGAGGACACCTACCTGAACCGTCCTGCGCGACGTGGCCGGCCGGGCCGCCGCCGGCGAGGCGCTGGTCGCCGTACGGAACGGGGACGGAACGGGGAGGTGCTCGGCGGGGTGACCTTCGCCCCGCCCGGGAGCCCGCTCGCCGACGTCGCCGGGCCGCACGAGGCCGAGTTCCGGATGCTGGCGGTGGCGCCGGAGGCGCGCGGCACGGGCATCGGGGAGGCCCTCGTACGGGCGTGCACCGAGCGGGCCCGCGCCTTCGACGGGCTCACCGCGCTGACCCTGTCCACCCGGCCGGCGATGCGGGGCGCCCAGCGGATCCACACGCGCCTGGGCTTCGTCCGCACCCCGGAACTGGACTGGCCCCCGAACCCCGCACTGACCCTGCTCACCTACCGACTGGAGCTGTGGGGCCACGCTCAGCAAAGGCCCGGACACAACATCTAGGGGGTCGCACAGAAACCTCCCCCCACATGTATGCTCATCCTCGCTGTCGCCGCAGGGGAATCCGGTGCGAATCCGGAACTGTCCCGCAACGGTATGAAGTACACCCATCGGTGTCACCGAAGTCCGACGACCTGCCGACGGCGCGCCCGGCTCGACCGAACCGGGTGCCGACCACGTCCGGGCCTCGCGGTAGGGCCTGCGGACGCCGCGCGGTGCTGCCCTGGACGGGCCCTGCCCGCGCGCGCCCGCTCGCGCCCGCGCCGCCGCGTCCCGGAGCCGAGCGAGGGAGAGCTCCCCCCGTGACCATCGCGCCTTCCGCACCGCGCGCCGAGTCCGACCCGTCCGACAACGGAACTGAGGGGGGCCCCGGGGCCGCGCTGCTGCGCACCCTCACCGAGCTGACCGCCGACCTTCCCGACACCGACCCGGGCCGGGTCGCCGCCGCCGCCCTGCGCGGCCGCAGCGCGAGCGCCGACGAGGCCGAGCTGCGCGGGCTGGCCACCGAGGCCGCGGCGGGCCTGATCTCCGAGGACCCGGCCTACTCGCGGCTCGCCGCCCGCCTGCTGACGCTCGCCGTCGCCGAGGAGGCCGCGAGCCAGGGCGCCACGTCCTTCTCCGCCTCGGTCGAGGTCGGCCACCGCGAGGGCCTGATCGCCGACCGCACCGCCGAGTTCGTCCGGCTGCACGCGAGCCGCCTCGACGCACTGGTCGAGCACACCCTCGCCGAGGGTGCCGACGACCGCTTCGGCTTCTTCGGCCTGCGCACCCTGCACAGCCGCTACCTGCTGCGCCACCCGATCACCCGCCAGGTCATCGAGACCCCGCAGCACTTCATGCTGCGCGTGGCCTGCGGCCTGGCGGAGAACGAGAGCATCGAGGCCGTCGAGGAAGTCGCGTCCCTGTACCGGCTGATGAGCCGCCTGGACTACCTGCCGTCCTCCCCCACGCTGTTCAACTCCGGTACGCGGCACCCGCAGATGTCCTCCTGCTACCTGCTGGACTCCCCGCTGGACGAGCTCGACTCGATCTACGACCGCTACCACCAGGTCGCGCGCCTGTCGAAGCACGCCGGTGGCATCGGCCTGTCGTACTCCCGCATCCGCGCCCGCGGTTCGCTGATCCGCGGCACCAACGGCCACTCCAACGGCATCGTCCCGTTCCTGAAGACCCTCGACGCCTCCGTCGCCGCCGTGAACCAGGGCGGCCGCCGCAAGGGCGCCGCCGCCGTCTACCTGGAGACCTGGCACGCGGACATCGAGGAGTTCCTGGAGCTGCGCGACAACACCGGTGAGGACGCCCGGCGCACGCACAACCTGAACCTGGCGCACTGGATCCCCGACGAGTTCATGCGCCGCGTGAACTCCGACGGCGAGTGGTCGCTGTTCTCCCCGGCCGACGTGCCGGAGCTGGTCGACCTGTACGGCGACGAGTTCGACGCCGCCTACGTCAAGGCCGAGCAGGCGGGCCTGGCCAAGAAGACCATGCCGGCCCGCGAGCTGTACGGCCGCATGATGCGCACCCTCGCGCAGACCGGCCAGGGCTGGATGACCTTCAAGGACGCCTCCAACCGGACCGCGAACCAGACCGCCCTGCCGGGCACGGTCGTCCACTCCTCCAACCTGTGCACCGAGATCATCGAGGTCACCAACGACGGCGAGACGGCCGTCTGCAACCTCGGCTCGGTCAACCTCGGCGCGTTCGTACTCGCCGAGACGGGCGAGATGGACTGGGAGCGCCTCGACGAGACGGTCCGCACCGCCGTGACCTTCCTCGACCGGGTCGTGGACATCAACTTCTACCCGACCGAGGAGGCCGGCCGCTCCAACGGCAAGTGGCGCCCGGTGGGCCTGGGCGCGATGGGTCTCCAGGACGTCTTCTTCAAGCTGCGCCTGCCCTTCGACTCCGACGGGGCCAAGGCCCTCTCCACGAAGATCGCCGAGCGGATCATGCTCGCCGCGTACGAGGCCTCCGCCGACCTCGCCGAGAAGCACGGCACCCTCCCGGCCTGGGAGCAGACCCGTACCGCCCGGGGCGTGCTGCACCCCGACCACTACGACGTCGAGCTCACCTGGCCGGAGCGCTGGGACGCGCTGCGCGCCCGGATCGCCGTCACCGGCATGCGCAACTCGCTGCTGCTGGCGATCGCGCCGACCGCGACGATCGCCTCGATCGCGGGCGTGTACGAGTGCATCGAGCCGCAGGTCTCCAACCTGTTCAAGCGCGAGACGCTGTCGGGTGAGTTCCTCCAGGTGAACGGCTACCTGGTGGAGGACCTGAAGAAGCTCGGCGTGTGGGACGCCCAGACCCGCGAGGCGCTGCGCGACTCCTCCGGCTCGGTCCAGGGCTTCAACTGGATCCCGGCCGAGGTCCGCGAGCTGTACCGCACGGCGTGGGAGATCCCGCAGCGCGGCCTGATCGACATGGCGGCGGCCCGTACGCCGTACCTGGACCAGTCGCAGTCGCTGAACCTGTTCATGGAGACGCCGACCATCGGCAAGCTGTCGTCGATGTACGCGTACGCCTGGAAGCAGGGTCTGAAGACCACGTACTACCTGCGCTCGCGCCCGGCGACGAGGATCGCCCGCGCGGCGTCCGGCGGTGCCGCCGTCCCGGCCGCCGCCACTCCCCTTCCGCAGGCCCTCGACGCCGAGGCGCTGGCCTGCTCCCTTGAGAACCCCGAGTCCTGCGAGGCCTGCCAGTAATGCCGACCCCCGACAAGAACCTCCTCGACCCCGGCTTCGAGCTGACGCTCCGCCCGATGCGCTACCCGGACTTCTACGAGCGCTACCGGGACGCGATCAAGAACACGTGGACGGTGGAGGAGGTCGACCTCCACTCGGACGTGGCCGACCTGGCCAAGCTGACGCCCGCCGAGCAGCACATGATCGGCCGGCTGGTCGCGTTCTTCGCGACGGGCGACTCGATCGTGGCGAACAACCTGGTCCTGACGCTGTACAAGCACATCAACTCCCCGGAGGCGCGCCTGTACCTGTCGCGCCAGCTGTTCGAGGAGGCCGTGCACGTCCAGTTCTACCTGACGCTGCTGGACACCTACCTGCCCGACCCGGACGACCGTGCGGCCGCCTTCGCCGCGGTGGAGAACATCCCCTCCATCCGTGAGAAGGCCCAGTTCTGCTTCAAGTGGATGGACTCGGTCGAGAAGATCGAGCGGCTGGAGACCAAGGCGGACCGTCGTCGCTTCCTGCTGAACCTGATCTGCTTCGCCGCGTGCATCGAGGGCCTGTTCTTCTACGGCGCCTTCGCGTACGTGTACTGGTTCCGCAGCCGCGGTCTGCTGCACGGCCTCGCCACCGGCACCAACTGGGTGTTCCGGGACGAGACCATGCACATGAACTTCGCGTTCGAGGTCGTGGACACGGTCCGCAAGGAGGAGCCCGACCTCTTCGACGACGAGCTGCAGCAGCAGGTCACGGACATGCTCAAGGAAGCCGTCGAGGCGGAGCTGCAGTTCGGCCGCGACCTGTGCGGTGACGGCCTGCCGGGCATGAACACCGAGTCGATGCGCGAGTACCTGGAGTGCGTCGCCGACCAGCGCCTGGTGCGCCTCGGCTTCCCGCCGGTGTACGGCTCGCAGAACCCGTTCTCGTTCATGGAGCTCCAGGGCGTCCAGGAGCTGACGAACTTCTTCGAGCGCCGCCCGTCGGCCTACCAGGTCGCCGTGGAGGGCACGGTCGACCTGGACGAGGACTTCTAGCCGGGCGTGCGCGAGGGCCCCGGTAGGCGATTCCGCCTGCCGGGGCCCTCGTGCGTTCCGGGGCCGCGCCGTCCGCCTAAGTCGCCGGCGGCGTGCTGGAACGGGACGTGGTCGAGACGCGGGCCGAGGCCGTGCGGCGGGTCGGCCGGCGGGTGCCGCCGGGCCTCCCGCAGCTGGCGGTCGACCGCCAGATCCCGCCGCAGGCCGAGGAAGGCCGGGGCGAGCACCAGGGCGGTGAGGGCCAGGACCGCCAGACAGCCCAGGAAGGTGTCCATACCTCCACTGTCGCCCCGATCCGGTGGGGTCGCGCGGCGGGGTCCTACTCGTTCGGGACGGTCTCGTAGCGCGGGGTGCCCTCGGCCATCTGGCGCAGGGCGTCCTTGCGGTCCCGCTTGGAGAGCCGGTCGATGTACAGGTAGCCGTACAGGTGGTCGGTCTCGTGCTGGAGGCAGCGGGCGAAGTAGCCGGTGCCGCGCACCTTGATCGGGTTGCCCTTCGCGTCCTGGCCGGTGACCTCGGCGTAGTCCGGGCGGGCCAGCGACGCGTACGCGGTCGGGACCGACAGGCAGCCCTCGTTGGAGTCGTCCAGCACGCGGGAGGCGGCCGGCAGCTCCACGAGCTTCGGGTTGACCACGACACCGGTGTGGCGGACGCCCTCGTCGTCCGGGCAGTCGTAGACGAAGACCTTGGCGTCCACGCCGATCTGGTTCGCGGCCAGGCCCACGCCCTCCGCGGCCCGCTGGCTGGCGAACATGTCGTCGATCAGCTGCGCCAGCTCGTCGTCGAACTCCGTGACGTCCTTGCACTCACGGTGCAGCACCGGGTTGCCCACGACCGTGATCCGACGGGCGGTGCCGCGCTCGCGGTGGGCGAGCTCGCGCGCCTCACAGTCCTCGGTGTCCACGACGTAACCGTCGTCGTCCACCGCGATGACCTCGTTCTCCTGCTGCGCCATTCCGCCGTACGCCTTCCGTAAGTCCACCCGTTCACCATGTGCCGGTACAGCCTACGGTGCCCGGTCAGCAGACTTCTTCGAGATCCCGCCACTCCCGGGTGTCCGGGCTGTCGGCGACCCAACCGTCGAGCAGCCCGCGCACCAGGCCCGCCGGCGCGGCGATGCCGCATTCGCGCTCGGGGACCCACAGGGAGCCGGAGCCCGCCGTGCGGTGGCCGAGCGGGCCGGGGTGGCCGGGTTCGCTGTGGTCGTGCGGGTCCAGGTGCTCGCCGTCGCCCTCACCGCTCGGCATCACGCTCTCCGAGCAGGTCCGGCACAGCAGCCGCACCGAGGACGACCAGTCCTCGGCGGCGAAGCCCGCGTCCGAGGCGAGCTGCTCCAGGGCGTCCCGGTCGGTCTCGGTGGCCGCCTCCAGCAGTACGACCCAGGTCGGCACCGGCGACGGCGCCCACAGCTCGATCTCGTCGAATACGGGGTAGGCGGGCCCGGCCGCGGTGACCCGCTCGCCGTTGGGGACCCCGTCGTGCAGGACGACCTCGCCCCAGCGCCGCCCGGACGAGGGCAGCGGGATGGACAGCACCTCGATGCGGGCCGGGTCCAGCCGGCGGCCCCAGACCACCTCGGCCTCGCCCTCCGGCGAGAGCCGGACGGCGGCGCTGCCGAGCTCCATGCCGACGGGTTCGCCGCCCTTGCCGTGCGGGTCGCCGGGCACCTTCAGCCCGTACGCCTGCCAGGCGCGCCGGGCCAGCGGCCAGTCCTGCAGCGCGGTCGCGGCGATGCCGACGTTCCACCAGTCCGGGGCGCCGGTCTCGCGGTCCAGCAGGGCCACGGCCCGCAGCCCGGCGGCCCGCGCCTGCTCCCAGTCGTGCCGGAACTTGTGCAGGAGGGCCAGGTTGAACCAGGACTCCGACAACCAGGGCTCCAGGTCGGCGGCTCTGGTCAGCAGAGCACCCGCGTCCTCGTACCGGCCGTCGCCGATCAGCGTGAACGCGCGGTCGGTGGCCTGCCGCCACGAGGCGGAGGGCCTATGCCGTACCTTCCCGAAGATCCTCACGATTCCCGCCTGCTTGGGGGCGCCCCCAGCGGTGGCTGGGGGGACAACGGTGCAGCCTTGCGGACACCCTCACGGACGCTCCTACTCGCATCCAACCATGCCCACTCGGACGGCCGCTCATTACCCATGGGTTACCCAGGTGGGACGGGATCAACTCTGTCACGTCCGCCCCTGGCCAGAACCCCCGCGGGGCACCCGCGGCCCTCCGGTCCGGCAGGCGTTCCGGCAGGCCCCGGCCGCTTCCGGGCAGGGCGGGCGCACAGACGAACGCCCCCGGGATTGGCGCCTTCGGGTGAACGAAGGACCATCCCGGGGGCGGAATCACCCTCGGTCGCCGTGCGGTCAGCCGGCAGCGGGATCGGCGGTGACGTCGTGGTCGGGCACCGCCTGCCCCGAGCGGATCAGCTCGATCCGCCCCATCACCTTGGAGCGCAGGTCGCTCGGCACGTCGTCCGAGCCGCAGCAGCGCTTCACCAGCTTCTTCACGGCCTGCTCCAGGCCGTACTTCTCCAGACAGGGGTTGCACTCGCCGAAGTGCGTCTCGAACTTCGTGCAGTCGCTGTCCGGCATCTCGTGGTCCAGGAACTCGTAGAGGTGGTCAAGTACCTCCGAGCACTCCGTCTCGTGCGGCTCTCCGCAGCTCATGAGCCCGAGCCTTTCAGGTCGTTCGACTCTCCCGCTCCCGCGGGGACGAGCCCGCGCTCACGGGCGTAGTCCTCCAGCAAGCCGCGGAGTTGACGGCGGCCACGGTGCAGTCGGGACATGACCGTACCGATGGGTGTACCCATGATGTCCGCGATCTCCTTGTACGCAAAGCCCTCTACGTCGGCAAGATAGACCGCGATGCGGAACTCCTCCGGGATGGCCTGAAGGGCCTCCTTCACGTCGGAATCGGGCAGGTGGTCGAGCGCCTGCGACTCGGCGGAGCGGAGCCCCGTCGACATGTGCGACTCGGCGCGCGCCAGCTGCCAGTCCTCGATCTCCTCCGCGGCGCTGCGCTGCGGCTCGCGCTGCTTCTTGCGGTAGGAGTTGATGAAGGTGTTGGTCAGAATGCGGTAGAGCCACGCCTTGAGGTTGGTGCCCTCGCGGAACTGGTGGAAGGACGCGTACGCCTTGGCGTACGTCTCCTGGACCAGGTCCTCGGCGTCGGCCGGATTGCGCGTCATGCGCAGTGCGGCCGAGTACATCTGGTCGAGGTAACCGAGGGCGTCCCGCTCGAAGCGCGCGTTGCGCTCGGCGGTCGTCTCCTCCGCGTGGCCTTCCTCGGTCCCAGCGACAGGACCCACCTCCTCCGACTGCGCGACGGCTCCGAAAGCGGACCCGCTCGAATCGGAGAATAGTCGACCATCCCGGCCCTCCGCCGCCCGGAGCGGGCTGCGCTTGGGCGCGGGGAGGACCGTCCATTCCAGCCCAGCAGCCTGCGGACGGTCCTGGCTGATGACCTGGGTCATGCGCTCCCTCTCCTCCGACGAGTTCCCTTGCGTTCCGACAGTCGACACAACAGCAGGGTCGGGCCGCGCATTCCCGCAGGGGCACGTGCGGTCACGGTTTGTGTCAGGTCGCACAGCGGGCAAGGATCGGCGGGCGCGGTGGGCGCGGATCACGCGGTGGGCGCGGATCAGCGGGGCAGCGCCTCCAGCCAGGCGGCGACGGCCTCCGTGATCGCGTCGAGGGCCTCGTCCTGCGTCAGGTCCGCCTTCTTGGGCACGGCGAAGCCGTGGTCGCCCTGCTCCACCTCGACGATCTCGTACGGTTCCGGACCGCCGGGCGGCGGGAACTCCGCGGGCCGCCCGAAGGGGTCCCGGCCGCCTTGGACCACCAGGGTGGGCAGCCCGGCCCCGGTCAGCTCCTCGGCCCGGGACTTCTCGGGCTTGCCCGGCGGGTGCAGGGGGAACGCCAGCGCCAGCACCCCGGCCGCGCCGAGTGCGGCACCGGTCCGGCAGGCCACCCGGGCGCCCGCGCTGCGCCCGCCCGCCACCACGGGCAGCCCGGGCCGCTCCAGCGCGGGCCACAGGCCGCGCCAGCCCTCGTCGAGCACCTTCGGCGCGGCGGCCACCTTCTTGCCTGCGACCCGCCAGGGCTGCTCGACCAGGGCGACGGTGGTCCCCCGGGCCGGCAGGGCGACGGCCAGCGCCCGCAGGTCGCGCGCCTCGATCCCGCCGCCCGCCCCGTGGCCGAGGGCCAGGACGAGCCGGGCCTCGGCTGCGGGGTGCCAGGTGATGCGGGCCTCGCCCGCCGGGGTCGGGACGCTCTCGGTGCGCGTACGCGTGGTCATGTCCCCATCCTGCCCGCCGCGGTGGCGGGAGCGGACTAGAAGAGGGTGCCCTCCTCCGGCGCGTCCAGCTCCTGGAGCAGCTCCGGCCCGTTGTTGCGCACGTTGCTGACGGCGGTGGAGACCGGGAAGGCGCGCATCAGTCCTCCGGGGGGCGGGGCGAGCAGCTTCTGCAGCGTGCCGTCGGTGTCGGTGTTCGCCGGGTCGAGCCAGGCGTCCCAGCGGTCCGGGGTCAACATCAGCGGCATCCGGGGGTGGATCTCGGACAGCGAGCGGGGCCCGTCGGCGGGGGCGACGGCCAGCGGTGCGGTCTCGGCCTCGGTGGTGATCACCGAGCAGGTCGCCCACCAGGCCTGCGGGTGCTCGTCGGGCAGGGTGCGGTCGCGCCAGAACTCGTAGACGCCGGCCATGGCGAAGACGGCGCCGTCGGCGGGGAGCACGAAGTACGGCTGCTTGCGGGCCCGCTTGCGCTTCCCCTCGACCTCCAGGCGGCGCTCGTCGTGGGCGGTGACCCACTCGTAGTACCCGTCCGCGGGGATGATGCAGCGGCGCTGTGCGAAGGGGCGGCGGAAGGAGGGCTTATCGGCGAGGGTCTCGGACCGGGCGTTGATCATCCGGGCGGCGCCGTCGGGGTTCTTGGCCCAGGACGGGACGAGGCCCCACCGCAGGACGCGCAGCTGGCGAACCGGACGCGGGCTCGCGGCGTCTTTGAGGGGGCGGTCGAGGACGACGTGGACCTCCTTCGTCGGCGCCACGTTCCAGTCGGGGGCCAGGGTCTCCTCGGGCTCCCACCGCTCCACACCGAAGATCCGGGCCAGGTCCTCGGGCCCGCGGCCCGCTGCATACCGTCCGCACATGCCTGCCACACTGCCATGTCACCCCCAGCTACCGCTGGGAGGTGCCCCCCGACCATCACCGCAAGGAGTCCGCCGCTTTATGGACAGCACCACGCCGGCCGGCCTGTGGGACCGGCTCACGGGCATACAGACCCCGCCGGCCCTGTGGCTGGTGATCGTGACGGGCCTGGCCGCACTGGCGCTCGTGGCGCCGCACCCGGTGTGGCGGGTGTCCCGCAACGCCGTGACCATCGCGCACGAGGGCGGGCACGGCCTGCTGGCGCTGCTGACGGGGCGGCGGCTCGACGGCATCCGGCTGCACTCGGACACCAGCGGCGTCACCGTCAGCCGCGGCAAGCCGACCGGCCTCGGGATGATCCTGACGGCGGCCGCCGGGTACACGGCGCCCTCGCTGCTGGGCCTGGGCGGGGCCGCACTGCTGTCGGCGCACCGGATCACGCTGTTGCTCTGGGCGGCCACCGCGCTGCTGCTGGCGATGCTGGTGATGATCCGCAACGCGTACGGCGCCCTGACGGTGGTGCTGGCCGGCGGCACGTTCGTCCTGGTGTCCTGGCTCGCAGCGGCCGAAGTGCAGGCCGGGTTCGCGTACGCGGCCGTGTGGTTCCTGCTGCTGGGCGGGGTCCGGCCGGTGTTCGAGCTGGGGGCCAAGCGGCGGCACGGCGGGGCTCCGGATTCGGACGCGGACCAGCTGGGGCGCCTCACCCACACGCACCCGGTGCTGTGGCTGTTCCTCTTCCACGCCGTGGCGCTGTCCGCGCTGATCGGCGGCGGACGGTGGCTTCTCACCCTCTGAGACCGGTCCCCCGTGGCGGCTCGATCACGATCAGCGCCCGGGCACAGCCACTAAAGTGGTGGCCATGACCCAGACCCCCGCGCTTCCCGCCCTCTGGCCTGCCCCGCACGCCGACGGCACCGTCCACGCCACTGTCACCGTGCCCGGGTCGAAGTCCGTCACCAACCGGGCCCTGGTCCTCGCGGCGCTTTCCGCGGAGCCCGGCTGGGTGCGCCGCCCGCTGCGCTCGCGGGACTCGCAGCTGATGGCGGACGCCCTGCGGGCGATGGGCGTGGGCATCGAGGAGACCGTCTCCTCCAGCTCCGGCGACGACGCGGGCGGCGAGGCCTGGCGGATCATTCCGGCGGCCCTGCACGGCCCGGCCACCGTCGACGTCGGCAACGCCGGCACGGTGATGCGCTTCCTGCCGCCGGTCGCCACGCTCGCCGACGGCGACATCCGCTTCGACGGCGACCCGCGGTCCTACGAGCGGCCGCTCGGCCAGGTCATCACCGCCCTGCGCGGGCTGGGCGCACGCATCGACGACGCGGGCCGGGGCGCACTGCCGCTGACCGTGCAGGGCGGCGGGGCACTGGAGGGCGGCTCGGTCTCGCTCGACGCGAGCAACTCCTCCCAGTTCATCTCGGCGCTGCTGCTCGCGGCCCCGCGCTTCAACCAGGGCGTGGAGGTGCGGCACGTCGGCGCGACCCTGCCCTCGATGCCGCACATCCGGATGACGGTGGAGATGCTGCGTGCGGCGGGCGCCCAGGTCGACACGCCGGAGGCGGGCGGGGAACCGAACGTGTGGCGGGTCGCTCCGAGCGCCCTGCTGGGCCGCGACATGGTGGTGGAGCCGGACCTGTCGAACGCACAGCCGTTCCTGGCCGCTGCCCTGATCACGGGCGGCACGGTCACCGTCCCGGACTGGCCGCGCCGCACCACGCAGCCCGGCGACGAGCTGCGCCGGATCTTCACGGAGATGGGCGGCTCCTGCGAGCTGACCGACGCGGGCCTGGTCTTCACCGGCACCGGCAAGATCCACGGCATCGACGTGGACCTGAGCGAGGTCGGCGAGCTGACACCCGGCATCGCGGCCGTCGCGGCGCTGGCCGATTCCCCGTCCACCCTGCGCGGGGTGGCGCACCTGCGCCTGCACGAGACGGACCGGCTGGCGGCGCTGACCGCGGAGATCAACGGGCTCGGCGGCGACGTCACGGAGACGGCCGACGGCCTGCACATCCGCCCGCGCCCCCTGCACGGCGGCGTGTTCCACACGTACGACGACCACCGGATGGCCACCGCGGGCGCCGTGATCGGCCTGGCGGTCGAGGGCGTGCAGATCGAGAACGTCGCGACGACCGCGAAGACGCTGCCGGACTTCCCGAGGATGTGGACGGACATGCTCGCGGGCTCGGGAGCGTAGGCCCGTCATGCGCAGGTACGGCAAGCACACCGACGAGGACGACATCCGGTCCCGCCCCAACCCCAAGGGCAACCGGCCCCGCACCAGCAAGCGGCCCAAGCACGAGGACGCGGCGGAGGGCTTCGTCCTCACCGTCGACCGCGGGCGGCTGACCTGCCTGGTCGAGGACCGCACGGTCGTCGCCATGAAGGCGCGCGAGCTGGGGCGCAAGGCCGCGGTGGTCGGCGACCGGGTGTGGCTCGTCGGCGACCTGTCCGGGAAGAAGGACACCCTCGCGCGGATCGTGCGCATCGAGGAGCGCAAGTCCGTCCTCCGCCGCACCGCGGACGACGACGACCCGTACGAGCGGGTGGTCGTCGCCAACGCCGACCAGCTGGCGATCGTCACCGCGCTGGCGGACCCCGAGCCGCGTCCGCGCATGATCGACCGCTGTCTGGTGGCCGCGTACGACGCCGGGCTGGAGCCCCTGCTGGTGCTGACGAAGTCGGACCTGACGTCCCCGGACAAGATCCTGGAGATCTACGCGACGCTGGGTGTGGCCTACGTGGTGACCAACCGCGAGGAGCTGGCGGCCGGCGAGGCCGCGGAGCGGGTGCGCGAGCGGCTGGCCGGCCGGATCACCGCCTTCGTCGGCCACTCCGGCGTCGGCAAGACGACCTTGGTGAACTCGCTGGTCGGCAAGGGCCGCCAGCGCGCGACCGGGCACGTCAACGCGGTGACCGGGCGCGGCCGGCACACCACCACCTCGGCGCTGGCGCTGCCGCTGCCCTCGGGTGACGGCTGGGTCATCGACACCCCCGGTGTGCGGTCGTTCGGATTGCACCACGTGGATCCCTCGCGCGTGATCCTGGCCTTTCCGGACCTGGTGCCCGGTACGGAGGACTGCCCGCGCGCGTGCAGCCACGACGAGCAGGACTGCGCGCTCGACGCCTGGGTGGCGGAGGGACACGCCGATCCGGCGCGACTGTACTCGCTGCGTCGGCTGCTGGGGACGCGGGAGCGGCGCGAGGGCGACTGATCGCTGCGTCAGGGTCCGGTCGTCCGCCCGGGTCCGGTCGTCCGGCTCGGTCCGGTCGTCCGGCGGGGTTCGGGAGGGTTTGCCGGGGTCGTGGTCCGGTGAATGCATAATCGCACTGAGTGACGCGATGTCACCTGACGCGGGGAGGCATTCGCCATGGCGTGGCTGCTGGTCGTCGTCGCCGGACTCTTGGAGACCGGGTTCGCGGTCTGCCTCAAGCTGTCCCACGGGTTCACCCGGCTGTGGCCGACGATCGCCTTCGCCGCCTTCGCGCTCGGCAGCTTCGGCCTGTTGACACTGGCCTTGAAGAAGCTGGACGTGGGGCCGGCGTACGCGGTGTGGACCGGCATCGGCGCGGCGGGGACCGCGCTCTACGGCATGATCTTCCTCGGCGACCTGGTCTCCACCCTCAAGATCGTGTCGATCACGCTGGTCATCCTCGGGGTCATCGGCCTCCAGCTGTCCGGGTCGGCTCACTGAGCAGCCGCAGCAGCCCGAGCAGTTCCCCGAGCCCCGGATCCCGTGCCGGGGCTATCACGTACGACAGCGCGAGCCGCACGGCGAGTTCGCACTGCTGCGCCCCGTCGCCCGGCGCGAGCACGGCCGCCGCCCGCTCCCGCACAGCCCGGGCCAGCTCCCCGGGAGCGGGGGCGGGTACGCCGGGGCGGGCGCCCTGCCCGGGCGGCATCGGCAGGGTGCCGTCCCAGGACCCGGTCAGCAGGGCCCGTACGAGGGGGCGCGCGCGGGCGGCCCGTACGGTCCACTCCGCGACCGAGGCGAGCCGGTCGCCCCCGCTGGCGGCCGGGGCGCGCAGCACCCGGTCCACCCCGTCGAGGTACCAGTCGGCCTCGCGGCGCACGAGGGCGCGGCCGAGGCCCGCCTTGCCGCCGAACTCGTTGTACAGGGTCTGCCGGGACACCCCGGCGGCGGCCGCCACGTCGACCATCCGCACGGACGGCCAGGGGCGCCCCGAGAGCGCCACTGACGCCGCTTCCAGCAAGGACTCCCGGGCTGCCGGCATCGCGTCTCCCCGCTCGACTCCTCCGCCAGGGTTGACGGGTCGCCAGGTCCTGTCAAGGGCGCCTGCCCGATCGCACCGTGGACGCCGCTCGCCCGCCCCCGCGCCTGCCGATACTGTTCGGCCATGCCCGAGTATGAGGATGATCTGCGCCTTGCCCTGGAGCTCGCCGACGCGGCGGACGCCGTCACGATGGAGCGGTTCCGCGCCCTGGACCTGAAGGTCGAGACGAAGCCGGACATGACCCCGGTGAGCGAGGCGGACCAGGCCGCCGAGGAGGCGGTTCGGGCGGGTATCGAAGCCGCACGGCCCGAGGACGCGATCCTGGGCGAGGAGTACGGCCTGAAGGGGAGCGGCCCGCGCCGCTGGGTCGTGGACCCGATCGACGGCACGAAGAACTACGTGCGCGGCGTGCCCGTCTGGGCGACGCTCATCTCGCTGATGCAGGAGGGCCCTGACGGGGTGTTCCGCCCCGTGGTCGGGGTGGTGTCGGCACCCGCGCTGGGACGCCGCTGGTGGGCGGCACAGGGCGGGGGCGCGTACGCGGGCGGTGCGTTGGGCGGCGAGCCGCAGCGCATCGGGGTGTCGCAGGTGGGCACCCTGGCCGACGCGTCGTTCGCTTACTCCTCGCTCAGCGGCTGGGAGGAGCAGGGCCGGCTCGACGGCTTCCTGGAGCTGACCCGACAGTGCTGGCGGACCCGCGGCTACGGGGACTTCTGGCCGTACATGATGGTCGCGGAGGGCTCGCTCGACCTGTGCGCCGAGCCGGAGTTGAACCTGTGGGACATGGCGGCCATCGCGGCGGTGGTCCAGGAGGCGGGCGGCCGCTTCACGAGCCTGGAGGGCGCGGACGGCGTGCACGGCGGGAACGCGGCGGCCTCGAACGGGCTGCTGCACGAGCAGATGCTCGGGTACCTGCGCCCCCGCGCCTGACCCCGGCCGGCGCGGGTGAGCACCCCGGGCCGCGCCGGGGGAACCAGCCAGCGCCTGCGCCTGCGCCTGCACCCCGAGTACTGCCACGGGACGACCGCGTGCGCCCTCTTGATGACCCTCCGTGGCCGTGGGAATCTGAAACTCCCCCGCTTGTGCACTTGTGAATGACTTCTCAAGCGCGGGACTCTCTCAGGAGGTGGCTCTCTTCATGCTCGTCCGTGACGCCATGAGCACCGTGATCCTCACCCTCGGCCCCGCCCACACCATCCGACAGGCGGCCTGCCTGATGTCCGGCCGCCGGGTCGGCGCGGCCGTCGTCCTCGACCCCGAGCACAGCGGAATCGGCATCCTGACCGAACGGGACGTCCTCAACTCCATCGGCGCGGGCCACGACCCCGACCGGGAGTCCGTGGGTGCGCACACCACGAACAACGTCGTGTTCTGCACCCCGGAGACCACCCTCCAGGACGCCGCCGAGGCGATGGCCCACGGCGGCTTCCGGCATCTGATCGTCGTCGAGGACGGCGGCCCCGTGGGCATCGTGTCCGTCCGCGACATCATCCGCTGCTGGGTGCCGGCCCGGCGCAGCACCGTAGCGGCATAGGAGAACGGCGGCGGGCCGGCCCCCTGGTGGGGTCCGGTCCGCCGCCTCCCTACGGCAAGCGGTCGGGTCAGCCGCGTAGGGCCTGGACCGCGACCTCCAGCCGCTTGCCGAAGTCGCCGTCCGCCTGACGGAAGTTGTTGATCGCGCGCTCGGCGATGTCGTCACGGGAGACCTTGGCGATGAAGCCGGCCAGGTTCTCGATCAGACGGCCCTTCTCCTCCTCCGACATCAGGCGGTAGAGGTTGCCCGCCTGGACGAAGTCGTCGTCCTCGGAGTGGACCGGGGCGGCATGGTCGCCGGTGACGCCGGCCACCGGGACGGGCTGCCAGAGCGGGCGGTCGATCTGGTGCGGGCCGCCGAAGGAGTTCGGCTCGTAGTTCTTCGCGCCCTTGTGTCGGCCGTCGTAGAGGAAGCCGTCGCGGGAGTTGGTGCGCGCCTCGGTGGCGTGCGGGCGGTTCACCGGCAGGTGGTCGGCGTTGATGCCGACGCGGTAGCGGTGGGCGTCGCCGTAGGCGAAGAGGCGGCCCTGGAGCATCTTGTCCGGGGACGGGCCGATGCCGGGCACGAAGTGGGCGGGGCTGAATATGCTCTGCTCGACCTCGGCGAAGATGTTCTCCGGGTTGCGGTTGAGCTCCAGCTTGCCGATCTCGATCGGCGGGTAGTCCTCGTGCGGCCACACCTTGGTGAGGTCGAACGGGTTGAAGCGGTAGGTCGCCGCGTCCGCCGCCGGCATGACCTGGACCTGGACGGTCCAGGTCGGGAACTCGCCGCGCTCGATGGCCTCGCGCAGGTCGCGCTGGTGGGAGTCCGGGTCCTCACCGGCGAGGGCGTTGGCCTCGGCCTGGGTGAGGTTCTTGATGCCCTGGTCGGTCTTGAAGTGGTACTTGACCCAGAAGACCTCGCCGGCCTCGTTGTTCCACTGGAAGGTGTGCGAGCCGTAGCCGTTCATGTGGCGGTACGAGGCCGGGATGCCGCGGTCGCCGAACAGCCAGGTGACCTGGTGGGTGGACTCGGGCGACAGGCTCCAGAAGTCCCAGACGTTGTCCGCCTCGGTCGAGCCGGTGTACGGGTCGCGCTTCTGCGTGTGGATGAAGTCGGGGAACTTGATGGCGTCCTTGATGAAGAACACCGGGGTGTTGTTGCCGACGAGGTCGTAGTTGCCCTCTTCGGTGTAGAACTTCAGCGCCCAGCCGCGGGGGTCGCGCACGGCGTCGGCGGCACCGAGGTTGCCCGCCACGGTCGAGAAGCGCAGGAAGGTCTCGGTCTGCTTGCCGACCTCGGAGAGGAACTTGGCGCGGGTGTACTTCGTGACGTCCGCAGTGACGGTGAAGGTGCCGTAGGCGCCGGCGCCGCGGGCGTGCACCACCCGCTCCGGTATGCGCTCACGGTTGAAGTGCGCGAGCTTCTCCAGCAGCAACTGGTCCTGGACGAGGACCGGTCCGCCGACGCCCGCCGTCTCGCTGTTCTGGTTGTCGGCGACCGGCGCCCCGGCCTCCGTGGTGAGCGGTCCCTGCGTCACGTGCGCCTCCTGCGTCATTGCTGCCGTGTCCTGTCCGGTCCAGGCCGGTCCTTGGCCTTTGCCGAACTCGATCCTACGATGGACTTTGTCTAAGTCAAGTAAGTATCCAAGTCCGTACGGGCTCGGGAATTGCACCCGGTCCCCCGCTGTTAGGCTGGTGTCCATGAGTGACCTGCTGGAACGACTTCGCGACCGCGGATGGCGCATGACCGCACAGCGGCGTGTCGTGGCCGAGGTGCTCGACGGTGACCACGTTCACCTGACGGCTGACGAGGTGCACGCGCGCGCCGTGGACAAGCTGCCCGAGATCTCCCGGGCGACCGTCTACAACACGCTGGGCGAGCTGGTGGCCCTCGGCGAGGTCCTGGAGGTCTCCACGGACCGGAGGGCCAAGCGCTACGACCCGAACGCCCACAAACCCCACCAGCACCTGGTGTGCGCGCAGTGCGGCGCGATCCGGGACGTGCACCCGGCGGGCAACCCGCTGGCCGACCTGCCGGATGCGGAGCGGTTCGGCTTCGTGGTGTCGGCGGTCGAAGTGACCTACCGCGGCGTGTGCCCGGACTGCTCCGGCGCCTGACGACGCAGAGGAGGGCCCGGGAGCGGTGCTCCCGGGCCCTCCTGCGTTGGAACAGGTCTCCCCGACACGCGTGTGTGCCGCCCTGCTCGGGTTCTCGTTCAAGGAACGACGATGGCCCGGATCCTCAGGATCCGGGCCTTCGTCATCAGTAGCGGGGACAGGATTTGAACCTGCGACCTCTGGGTTATGAGCCCAGCGAGCTACCGAGCTGCTCCACCCCGCGTCGGTAAACACGAC
>NZ_JBHWJJ010000122.1:0-26155 GCF_042732005.1 Streptomyces sp. NPDC059851
TCGTCCTGGAGGACCTGCACTGGGCCGATGCCGCGAGCCTCGACCTGCTGCGGCACGTGACCGGTCAGGCGGCCGAGAGCCGGCTACTCGTGATCGGCACCTGCCGGGAGCCGGTGCCCGAGGAGGCCGCCGGAGCCCTCGCGGACCTGCGCCGGTACGGGGCCTCGGTACTGCGGCTGGCGCCGTTCACCCCGGAGGAGGTCGCGCAGTGCCTCGGCGGACCGGGAACCGCCGCCGAGTCGCACCGCCGCACGGGCGGGCTGCCGCTGCTGGTCGCGGCCCTGCGCACGCACGCGTCGGACCTGGGCGGCGTCGTCAACGCCCTCCTCGCCGGGCTCGGCCCCGACGAACGCACCGTCGTACGGGCCGCGGCCGTGCTGGGTGGGCAACTGGACGCCGCCCGGCTCGCCCCCGTCCTTCCGGAACTGGCCGGGAGGACGGTCGGCGAGGCGCTCGCGGCAGCCTGGCACGCCGGTGTGCTCACTGCCGAGCAGACCACCGACACCGGGCGCACCTACCGCTTCAGCCACGACCTGGTACGCGACGAGGTCCTCGGGCGGACCGACCCCGCCACCCTCCGCAGCCTGCACGGGGCGGCCGCCCGGGCACTGGAAGCGTCCGGGGAGGCCGCCGCCGCGGCGCGGATCGCGGCACACTGGCGCCGGGCCGGCAGGGAGCCCGGCCACCGGGCGGCGGACGCGCACTGGTCCCGGATCGCCGCCGACCTGGCCCGGGACCGGCACGCCTACGCCGATGCCGCCCGGCACCTGGCCGATGCCGCCGCCGCGCTCGACACCCGTGATCCGCGGCGCGCGCCGGCGCTCCTCGCGCTGGCCCGCGGCGAATACCTCGCCGGCCGCTACGACGTGAGCCTGCGCCACTGCGCGGAGGCTGCGGACGCCGCCGGTGCGGCCGATGCCGCGGACCGTCCCGGCCTGCTCGCCGAAGCCGCCCTGGTGGTTCAGGGGGTCACGTTCCCGCAGGCCTCCCGGACGATCGCCCGGCTGTGCGAGGCGGCACTGGGGAACTCCGAGGCCCTGCCGGACCGGGTGCGGGCCCGGCTCCTCGCCCAGCTCGCCACGGCCTCCGCCGACCTCGGCTCGCCGGCCGCAGCCGCCGGACACGCCCGGGCCGCCCTCGCCCTGGCCGCGGCCGCCGGGGATCCCCCGGCCGAACTCGACGCGGCCCGTGCGGTGGAGAGCACCCTGGCCCACCCGGACGACACCGCCGAACGCCTGCGCCTGGGCGACCTGGCCGTGGCCCGCGCCGAGCAGCTCGGCGATCCCCTCGCCGCGGTGCTGGGCCACGAGTGGCGCGTCCAGGCCGGGTACCTCCTGGGACGGCTCGACGTGGTCGACGGCGCGGTCCGCGCCATCGAGTCGGTCACGGTCCGCTGCGGGCTGCCGCTGGCCCGCTGGCACCTGCTGCGCGTGCGCGCCGCCCGGGCCGTGCAGGAGGGGAGGTTCGCCACCGCCCGCGAGTACAACGCGGAGGCTGCCGCGCTCGCCGCGGCCGGCGGGGACCGGACCGCCGCCGCCATGGACCTCGTACTGCGCCAACAGCTGGCCCACCTGCGCGGGGACCCCGCCGAACTGGGCGAGGCGATGTGGCACGACCTCGAACACGGGCCGCGGGACCCGTTGTTCCTGTCCGTTCGGGCGCGGGCCCTGTTCCTCGCCGGACGGCCGGCCGAGGCACAGGACGTGTACGCCCAGCTGCGCCCGCTTCTCCCCGTGCCCACGGAGAACCCGACGTGGCCGGCGGTGCTGCTGCACCTGGTCGACCTGATCGCGGCGGCAGGCGATGGCGAAGCCGCACGTACGGTGTTCGACCAACTCTCGCCGTTCGCGCCCTACCCGGGGGCGATCGGTACGCCCACCGCCTGGTTCGCGGGCTCGGTACACCGCGAACTCGGCCGTCTCGCCGCGGCCTTCGGCCGTCCGAAGGAGGCCGAGGAGCACCTGCGGACGGCGCTGTCCCGCAACCGGGCACTGGGCGCGCAGCCGTACGTCGCGCTGGCCTGTCTGGACCTGGCAGCAGTCCTGCGTGACCGCGGCACCCTGGCGGAAGCCGCCGCCCTGGCCAGGGAGGCCCGGGCGATCGCCGACCGGCTCGACCAGCCCGGCCCGTCCGCCGCGGCCGTAGGTCTCATGGACGAGATCGCCGCGTTACGGGCCGAGGCCTCGCCCCTCACGCCCCGCGAACGCGAGATCGTCGTGCTCGTGGCGCAAGCGAGGACGAACCGCCAGATCGCCCAGGAGCTGGTGCTCTCCGAACGCACGGTGGAGAGCCACGTACGGAGCATCCTCGGCAAGCTGGGCTATGCGAACCGCACGGAACTCGCCGCCCGCTGGACCGCACCGCCGTGACCGGCCCGCTCAGGGGAGGGTGCGGCCGCCGGGTGAAGGGCGCCGGGTTTGCACCCGGCCGCCACGTCGCCGTGGCCTCCGGCGGGCCGACCGCCGGGCGCCGCAGCGCGGTGGACCGGACGTCGGCGGGCCGGACGTCCGCGTGGTCGACGGTGGTGGAGGGCGGCGGCCTCCGGGACGTGCGGGAAGCGCAGCGTCAACGGGTACCGGGACACGCCCCCGGGCGCGCCAATGGGGAGGACCGCGAGCGGGGGCCGCCTACGCTCCCGGCATGAGCGTCAAGAAGGCGGCGGTGGCCGACGAGATCTTCGACCGGTTGGACACGAACGGGGACGGGGCACTGACCGCGGAGGACTACCGGGCCAGTGCCGAGCAGCTGCTGCAGTCGTACGGCATGGGGCCCCACTCGCCGAAGGGGCGCGCCCTGATCGAGGCGAACCAGGCGCTGTGGGAGCGGCAGGCCGAGTTGGTCGACCGCGACCGCGACGGGAGGATCGACCGGGAGGAGTACCGGGAGTGGTTCGACTCCCTGCCCCCCTCGGAGGCGGCCTCCCGCGCGCCCTCCGGCTCGCCGGAGGTGATGGCGGTCCTGCACGCGCAGTTCACCGTGGCCGACCGGGACGGGGACGGGCTGATGGACCTCCACGACTTCACGGTGTGGAGGGAGCTCAAGGGAGTGCCGGAACGGGACGCGGCCGCCGCGTTCGGGCTGATCGACTCGGACGGGGACGGCGCGATCGGCTGGCGGGACTTCACCGGCGCGGCCTCCGCCCACGGCCTGGAGGCGCTGTTGTACGGGCCGGGGCGGAGGTAGGGCCCGGGCGGACCGGTCCCGCCGCGGGATCCGGGAACCGGAACGATCTTGATCGGCGTCTTCCCCCTCACGTGACCGACCACCACGAGCAAGACAGAGGAGACGCTGACGTGAAGACACCGGGAGCCATACCGTCCCGTCGTGCGCTGCTGACCGCGGGGGCGGGGGCGGCGCTGGCCGTGGCCCTGCCGGCGGGCACCGCCCGTGCCGACTCGTCGTACCGCGCCGAAGGCGTCGTGGCACAGTTGCGCCGGCTGGAGCGCGACCACGGGGTACGGATGGGGGTGTACGCCCGGGACACCGCCACCGGCCGGACCGTCCTCCACCGCGCGGACGAACTCTTCCCCATGTGCTCGCTGTTCAAGACGGTCGCCGCGGCGGCCGTCATGCGGGACCTCGACCACGACGGCACCTACCTGGCCAAGCGCATCCGGTACACGCAGCAGGACGTCACGGACGCCGGCGGCGGTGAGGTGACACGGCTCGCGCAGAACATCGCCAACGGCCTGACCGTGGCCGAGCTGTGCTCCGCCGCCATCGCCCAGAGCGACAACGCGGCCGGCAACCTCCTGCTGCGCGAGCTCGGCGGCCCCACCGCCATCACCGGTTTCTGCCGTTCCCTCGGAGACCGCACGACCAGGCTCGACCGGTGGGAGCCCGAGCTGAACTCGGCCGAGCCCTCGCGGGTCACCGACACCACCAGCCCCCGCGCGATCGGTCTGACGTACACGCGGCTCGCGCTCGGCAACGCCCTGTCCCCGCGGCACCGGGAGCAACTGAACCAGTGGCTGCTGGCCAACACCACCAGCCGCGCCCGGATGCGCAAGGGCGTGCCGGCGGAATGGGCGCTCGGGGACAAGACCGGTGCCGGATCGTACGGGACCAACAACGACGTGGGCATCGCTTGGCCGCCGGGACGGCCGCCCGTGGTGCTCGCCATCCTCACCACGAAGCCGGAAGCGGCCGCCCCGCGGGACGACGAACTCATCGCGAGGACCGCGCGGCTGCTGACGGAATCACTGGTCTGACGCAGAGGCAGGCCTGCCCACGCAGTGGAGCGGTGATCCGGGGGATGGCATCACGGTCACCCCCTGACCTGGCACCGGCGGCTGATCGGCTAGAGGTCCGCGCCGGCAGCCGCGGGCGGCCTCCCCGCCATCGCCGGGAGGCCGCCCGCTCGCCGTGCTGTTACGGGGCCATCTCGTAGGCCCCGGACAGCGCCTCGACACGGGCCCAGACGCGGGCCGCGCGCTCCTCGTCGACGACGGGCCGCCGGACCGCGCCCAGCGCCCACGCCTGCTGCGCCGCGGTGGCGGAGTCCTTGCCGTACAGCTCGACGGCGTGGCCGGAGAAGTCGCGGACGAGGACGGAGAACAGCTCGTCGAGGACGTCCTGGTCCAGGCCGGTCAGGCGGGCCTGCTCCAGGATCAGCTGGGCGTGCACGACCAGCGCGAACAGCTGGCCGACGGAGAGCAGGAAGTCGAGGTCGCGGCTCTGCTGCTCGTCGGGGGCCGTGGTGGCGACGAACTCGCACAGGGCGTCGGCCTGCTCGCGGAACCGGGCCACGTTCGACACCTCGGCGTACGCGTCGAAGGCGGGCCGCCAGTCGTGGAAGCGTACGGAGCCGAGGCCGCGGGCCGGGCCCTGGCGGAACAGGAAGTCGTCGTCGGCCGCGTCGAGGCGGGTCGGGACGGCCGGGTACTCGACGGGCTCCAGCAGGTGGTTGCGCATGAACTTGAGGATCAGCGCGAGGTTGACGTGGACCGTGCCCTCCAGCTTGGGCAGACCACGGATCTCGACGGCCGCCTGGGCGAAGTAGTTGTCCTTCTCGAAGCCCTTGGCGGCGATGACGTCCCACATGAGGTCGATGACCTTCTCGCCCTCCGTGGTCACCTTCATCTTCGTCATCGGGTTGAAGAGCAGGTAGCGGCGGTCGTCGGGACCGGCCGAGCGGAAGTAGTCGACGGCGCGGTCGCTGAACAGCTTCATGCCGACGAGGCGGACGTAGGCGTCGGCCAGCTCACGGCGCACGTGCGGGAAGGCGGTGACGGGGCGCCCGTAGAGGATGCGGTTGTGGGCGTGGGTGACGGCCTCGTACATCGCGTGCTCGCAGATGCCGATCGAGGCGGTGCAGAGGTTGAACTTGCCGACGTTGACGGTGTTGAGGGCGGCGTCGAAGGCGGCGCGGCCGGTGTGCAGGACGTCCTCGGCGGCCACCGGGTAGTCGTCGAGGCGGAACTCGCTGACGTACTTGGAGGAGTCGACGACGTTCTTGACGAGGTGGTAGTTCGCGTGGCGGCTGTCGGCGGCGAAGAAGACGTACGCGTCCGGGCCCTCCATGTCGGTGCGGCGGCCGAAGACGGACACGAGTCCGGCGGCGTTGCCGTTGCCGATGTAGTACTTCGAGCCGGTGGCGCGGAAGCCGCCGTTGCCGTCCGGCTCCAGCAGCATGTCGGTGGAGTAGATGTCGGCGCCGTGGGTCTTCTCGGAGAGGCCGAAGGCGAACACCTCGCCCTGGGAGAGGAGTTCTGCGGCGCGGGCCCGCGCGGCGGCGTTGTCGCTCTGCCAGACCGGTCCCAGGCCGAGGATGGTCACCTGCCAGGCGTACCAGTAGTCCAGGCCGTAGAAGCCGAATATCTCGTTGAGGGCCGCGATCCGGGCGGTGTCCCAGCGCTGGTCGTCCTGCCGGGCGGCGGAGGCCGGGGTGAGGAAGGTGGCGAACAGGCCCTCCTTGGCGGCGAACGCGAGGAAGTCCGCCAGCCAGGCCCGGGAGCGGTAGTCGTCGATCAGCTTGCGCTTGCCCCGCTCCTCGAACCAGTCGACGGTGGCGCGCAGCAGCCTGCGGGTCTCGGGGTCGAAGTGGGTCGGGTCGTACGTGTGCGGGTTGAACAGCAGCGGATCGGTCATGGAGGTCGCCTTCCGAGGGGTTGGGAGTCGAAGGGTTGCGCGGGAGCGTCGTTGAGCGGTTGCACGACCGCGCGGTGGGATGTGCGTCGCGGGGGGTGCGGTTCAGCCGGTCGCGGCCGGCGGTGCCGCGTCGATCCGGCGGAGGGTGGCGAGGACGTCGTCGAGCCAGGCGACGGTCATCCGCTCGTAGGCGATCCCGCCGCGCAGTACGACGTGCTGGAGCTCCTGGCCGGGGTCGAGCGGTGCGGGGGCGTCCGGCCCGGTGAAGTCGCGCAGTTCACCGGCGAGGTAGTGGGCGAGGCGGTCGCCGTGTGCCCGGCGGTGCCTCTCGACCTCGCCGATCAGGGCGGCGGGGTCGTCGAACGCGGCGCCGCGGATCTTCACGGCGAGGTCGTGGCGGAGGCTCTCGGGTTCGATCGGGTCGTGCAGCCAGAGGGAGAGGGCGGCGCGGCCGGCAGCCGCGACCGAATACTCCTTCTTGTCCGGCCGGCCCTGCTGCGGGACCTCGCGGACGGCGAGCATGCCGTCGGCTTCCATGCGCTTGAGGACCCGGTAGATCTGCTGGTGGGTGGCGGTCCAGAAGTAGCCGATGGACCGGTCGAACCGGCGGGCCAGCTCATAGCCGGAGCCCGGCTTCTCCAGCAGGGAGACGAGGATCGCGTGGTCGAGCGCCATACGGCGATCCTGCTATGCAACTCGTTGCATAGACAAGCGGGTGGGGGCAGGTGAGACGCGGCTCACCCGGAACGCCGGTACGGGGGCGGGTGGCAGGTCGACGGCTCAGGAGGACGCCCGGAAGGCGCTGGCCCGTACGACGGTGCCGCACAACGCGAAGTTCCCGCCGTCGTCCGGTGCCAGTTGGAGCCGTCCGCCCGCGAGGCCCATGACCATCGAGGGCGCGACGGTCGGCTCGTCGCCGGAGTCGCAGTACCCGTCCGCCTCTCCGAGGACGGGGGTGAACGAGACGCGGGTCTCGGCCGTGCCTCCGACGGGCAGCAGCACCGGCCGGGCGGCGCCCTGGCTGCGGGCCACGAGGGGCCTGTTCTGGTCGGGCGAGCCGTGTCCGGCGACGGCGAGGGTGGGGTGGCCCCGCAGGACGCAGGCCCTCGGCCCCTCGTTGATCACGGTGATCCGCAGCTCGGTCGGCCCCAGGCGTTCGGCGCTGTTCGCCACGAGCTGGGTGAAGCGGCACGCGGGCCCCGGCGCCAGGCCGACGGCGGGCCCTGCCGCCTCCCCGGCGGCTGTGGCGGCCGACGGCGCCCCGGCCGGCAGAACGCCCCAAACCAAGAAGGCAGCGGCGGCGGCCAACACCGTGCGCCCGCACGACGCCGCGCCGTGCTTCCCCGAACGGGTCATGGCTCAACTTCCCTCCGCAAGATGACGGAAGTGCTGCGGGAACCCCTCCCCCAGCCTGACACCGTCCGGGGCGGCCCGCCCATCAGAGGGTGTCCGCCCGCACCCGGAAAAAAAATCCTGCCGGAGAGCGATGAGTTCGCGCGGCCAGGGCGGTCTGTACTTCTGAACCGACACTCACCTGGAGGAGCCCACCATGACCGAGACCGTGACCCGCACCCTGGGATCGACGGGCGCGACGATCACGTACGACGTGCGCGGCGCGGACGGCGGAGCCGGGCGGGCCGGGCAGCGGCCGGCCCTGTTCCTCATCGGCTCGCCGATGGACGCCGCCGGGTTCGGAACGCTGGCGTCCCATTTCACCGACCGGACCGTGATCACGTACGACCCCCGCAGCGCCGGCCGGAGCGTCCGCACCGACGGCGCGGCGGAGACCCTGCCCGAGGAACACGCCGAGGACCTGCGGCGGGTGATCGAAGCCGTGGGCGTGGGGCCGGTCGACGTGTTCGCCAGCAGCGGCGGCGCCGTCAACGGGCTGGCCCTGGTCGCGCGCCACCCGGAGCTGGTGCGGACCCTCGTCGCGCACGAGCCGCCGACGGCGCAGGTCCTGCCGGACCGGGAGACGGCCCTGGCGGTGTGCGAGGACGTCCACACCACGTACCTGCGCGACGGCACGGGCCCGGCGATGGCCAAGTTCCTGGCGGTGGCCATGCGGCCGGGCCCCTTCCCGGAGAACTGGCGGGACGAACCCGCCCCGAACCCGGCGGACTTCGGGCTCCCGACCGAGGACGACGGCTCGCGCGGGGACCCGCTGCTGGGGCAGAACATGCGCGGCTGCACCTCGTACCGGCCGGACTTCCCGGCGCTGCGCGCGGCGGGTACGCGGATCGTCGTCGTGGCGGGCAAGGAGTCGGAGGGCCAGTTCCCCGCGCGGGCTGCGGCGGGAGTCGCCGAGGGGCTGGGCATCGGGTTGACGCTCTTCCCCAGCCACCACGGCGGTTTCCTGGGCGGCGAGTACGGCCAGCACGGGGACCCGGAGGCGTTCGCCCGGGCGCTCCGCGACGTACTGGACGGTGACTGACCAGCGGCCACTGGCGACGGGCCGCCCGCCACCGGCCACCGGCCACCGGTTACGGTTTGTCGCCCTTGAGGCGGCGGTTGACCTCCTCGTTCACGCGGCGGTTGAGCTCGGCCAGCTGTTCGGGGGTGTACGCGGTGAGGTCGCCGACGTCCGGCGGGGCGTCCGGCGTCCGTTCCTTCGGTTTGCCGTCCTCGCGGCGTTTGAGTTCCTGCTCCTCCGGTGAGCCGGGGGCCGCGTACGCACACCGGATGAGCGCGCCGTCGGCGGCCTTCAGGCAGGACACCTCGCGGCCCCCGACCTGCCCCCTGCCCTCCACCCGGTAGCGGATGTTCTGTTCGCTGCCGATGGTGGCGGTCCAGGTGGTGCCGCCGGTGGGCACCACTTCGAACACCCGGTCGTCGTTGTAGCAGCACACGTCCCGGTACTCGGCCTTGACCAGGGCGACGATCGCCTTGGGCGACGGCCAGGTGGGGTCGAGCCGGTGGACGGTCAGCGGGGCCAGTCCGCCGCCCCGGTGCCGGGTCGGGACCGTCGACACGGCCACGACGGAGCTCGCCTCGCCCTGCGGGGTGAGCGGGGTGACGTACGCACTGCGGCCCGACCCGTCGCGGTGGCGCAGGGTGAACTCCGACTCGTTGCCCTCGTTGGCGCCGTCCTCGGAGGCGTCCCAGCCGCTGCGTTCGAACCACCAGTCGGCGAAGCTGCCGACGGCGGCGGTCGCCTCCCGCTGCCGGGCCGCCAGGCTCGTCGGATAGGACGGTCCGGGGACTTCGGACGTGTCGGTGGTGATGGTCAGCTTCCCGGTGCGCCCGTCGTAGAGGGCGACTCCCGCGGGACGTTCCGTCACCACCAGGATCCCGGTCTGACGTTTGAGGGGGACCACCACGACGGGGGTGTCACCCGAGCAGTTGACGTAGGCGTCGGAGGCTTCGAACCGCACCCACCGCTCCCGGGCGGAGATCTTCCGGCCCAGGTTGTGGCCGAACCAGCCGCCGATCCGCGCGTCCGCCACGCCCACGTCGAACGCGCAGCGCTGCTGGGAGCGGCCGCTGCCGCCGAGCGGGACCTCCTGGACCAGGCCGACCTCGTACCCGGTCAGCCAACCGCGCCGTTCGACCAGGGTGGCGAACCGGTCCGCATCGGGCAGGTAGGTGATGTCCGCTATCTCACCGGTGACATCGCCCAGGTGCGGGGCGGCCTGTGCCTTCCCGACGAGGTACGGGGACCGGGCCGCTAGGTCGGGCACCGGCCCGGCGACGATCTGCGTGCCGGCCATGTAGGCGCGGTCCTGGAGGTACGACCCGTAGAGCAGCCACGCCACCACGAGCGGCACGGCTGCGACGGCGCCCAGGCACCCGAGGGTCTTGACCCCGTCGCCCGCCGGTGCGCCGCCGCTCCTGCGGCGGATCCGGCTGACCAGCCACGGCAGCCCGGCGAGCCCCGCGACCGCCGCCGCTGCGGGCGCCAGGGAGGCGAACGCCTTCCGTAGCTCCCACACCACGATCGTGGTGAAGTACGGGGCGTACAGCGGTGCGAGGACCACGAACAACAGCAGTACGGCAGGTATTGCAATGCGCAGCGCCCGGCTCATCAGCGCCCTCCCCAGCCTGCGTGAGCCTTCCCCCAACCGGTCGCCTCCATTGTGTCCCGTCGGGAGGGCCGTGTCCGGGCTCCGGCGCAATCGCCGTGCGGCCGTTCACGACGGCGGGGCCGAGGTGGACGTTCGCCACCACGCTGCGGGGCGGCGCCGGCGGTCCGGCTCCTCACTCGAACGGTCCGGGTGACCGGCGGAGGAGCCGTGCGCGCGCCCCGCTCCGGGGGGACGATGGACGACGAGGGCCGCACCTCTGCGGCCGCGGACCCACACCCGAAGGAAGGGATGCGCCATGCTGGCGGACAGCAGGGCATTCAGCGGCTTCTCGGTACGGCGGATCGAGGACGTCGAGGATTTCTACGGCTCGACGCTCGGGCTGCGGGTGGAGGCGGACGGCGGAATGCTCTTCCTCCACCTGGCGGGCGGCAACGACGTGCTGCTGTACCCGAAGGACGACCACGAGCCCGCCACGTTCACCGTGCTGAACTTCCCCGTGCCGGACATCGACGAGGCCGTCGACGGCCTCGTGGCGCGGGGCGTGGTCTTCGAGCGGTACGAGGGCTTCGGCCAGGACGAGAAGGGCATCGCCCGCGAGAACGACGGCGGCCCCGAGATCGCCTGGTTCAAGGACCCCGCGGGCAACATCCTCTCGGTGCTCAAGGAGAGCTGAAGCCGCGCTTCCTCCCCTGCGCCACGGGATTCCTTCCGCCCGCACGCATGCCGCGGCAAATCGGTGGTAGACGCAGGGAGTCCTGTCCAGGAGGGTAGGAGGTTCTCGTGATTGTGCTCGGAGTGATTCTGCTGATCATCGGCTTGGTGTTCGGGATCTCGATCCTGTGGACACTCGGCCTGATCCTCGTACTGATCGGCGTGGTGTTGTGGGTGCTCGGTGCGGCCGGACACGCTGTGGCGGGCCGTAAACACTACTGGTGAGGAGCGGTCCGCCAGCGCTCCGGCGCCTTCGGTGACGTGCCCCCGGTGAGGGTGGAGGACGGACTCGGGCCGGCGGCGGCGGGTGACGGTGTTCGCAACCGGTCGCCCTGCCGCTGCCGGCCGTCCGCGTTCTCGGGGCCCGGCCCGGTACGCCCGCGACGGGCCGGTGCGCGGCTGCTGACCGCATGCGCGAGGGGGATTCCGGCCCGTGGCGGTCGGGCCGGGTTGGGGGATCGTCAGAACACGAAGACCGGGCTGCCGTTCAGGTTCGCGTTCATGACGCAGGTGTTGGAGAAGGTGCGCTTCCAGGAGACGTGGCTCCCTTCCCAGACACCGTCGACGGTCAGGGTGACGGGGTCGTAGTGCATCGGACACGCGCGGTCCGGGTTCGGGGCGGACAGCAGACGGTCGAGGTTGCCGTCGGTGGACTTCAGCGCCGCACAGGCGGCCTTGGCGTCGGGGTGCGTGCCCTGGGCGCTCGGCGCGCAGCTCAGCGTGGAGGCGCGGAGGAAGCTGGCGGTGGCGGGGTCGTCACCCTTGGCAACGGCGAAGACCATCGCGGAGGGGGCGTACAGGCTTGCGGGCTTGGCCTCCGCCAGGCCCGTGGCGCCGGCCACACAGAGGAGGGCGGCGGCGGAGACGGCAGCGAAGCGGTAACGCACGACAGGACCAACTTTCGATTCAAAGGTTGAGCGCGATACTTTCTTGCGATATCGCGTTTCGGCGTGGCCGAGTCTGCCGGACATGAAGGCGGGCCGCATATGCACGGCCGATTTACGGACACGGCGTTCGGATATCGGAGATCGATCGGACGTTCGGGCAGCTCAAGCGGGGTGCAGCCCCTGCGTAGCCGTCCGTCGACGCCCCGTGACGGAGGCACCGGGGTGCCGTACGGGGCCTCCTGACCTGCTGTCGGCCGCTCGCGGTTCACCGAACGGCCACCCAGCTTGTCCGGATCAGTGCGGTCAGAGGCCCGGAAGGCCGGACGAAAGCGGACAGACCGGAGCGCGCGCCCGCGCCCTGCGGGTGCGGGCCGGGCTCCGATGGGGGAAGCTGGCGGTGGCCGCGGCACAGCCGTCGCCGCGGCGGCACGCAAGGGCAAGGAGGGGCCTCGTGGACACAGCGGGCACCCGTCGACGCACCGGCACCATCGCCGCCCGGGCACGGACCGCGGCACTCCTGTGCACGGCAGCCGCACTCGCCGTCGCCTCCGTACCGGTCGCCAACGCGGCCGGACCCGGCCCCGGTTCGGCCCCCGCCCCAGTACCGGCGCCGCTGGTCGTCGTCGACTGCTTCGAGGAACCGCAGGTGCGGCCCGAGGAGTACCTCCTCGCCTGCGGCGACGGCAACAACCGCCTCGTCGGGCTGCGCTGGCACACGTGGGGTCCCGGCACCGCGAGGGCCACCGGCACCGACATGGTCAACGACTGCCGCCCGAACTGCGCGGCCGGCCGCTTCCGGCCGTACCCGGTGCAGGTCACCCTGAGCCACCCGCAGCCGTGGCCCGACCAACCCGGCACCCACCGCTTCACCAAGATCCGCCTGGTCTACCCCGGGGCCGCCCCGGAGCCGGTGCCGCACGACGTCAGCTACAAGCTCGTCTACTGAGCGGTGGCCGCGGGCGGCCGACCGCCGGTCCGGGTGCGAGGGTGAGGGTGAGGGCGCGAAACGGAACTGCTCGACGCGCACCTGTGGCAAAACCCGCCTGCCGGGGACTAGGAGCGCTGCCAAACCTTGGCGCGGCCCTCGGCGTGGGAGTGGCCGTCGGGGATGTCGTGCAGCTCGGTCGCGGGCACTTCCCACGTGGCTGACAGGTTGAGGTCGTACGAGTCGCCCTTGCGCGCGCCGGACGTCGAGTCGTCGTCGGACGGGTCGGTTTTCGCACGGATGAGGGCGCCTGCGAGGACGGCTGCCACGACGGCCGCTGCTGCGGCCGCGAGGAGCAGCGCCGTCCGGCGCCGCCTCGGCCGCGTGGGAGGCGGCGGGGTGGCCGGGGTCGTGGTGGTGGTCCGGTCGGCCTGAGCAGGGGGCGGAACGTCCCGCCGCATCGGTGCGGGGTGGGGGTGCGGTGCGACCGGTCACCCGGGCGGGTGGTCCCGGTGGCAGCAGGGGGGCTCGGGCGGCTTGCTGGTGGCATGAGACACCATGTGCCGGGCACGTCCCGGGAAACCGGTCTGAGCACACCGCGGGCCGCGGGGTTCGCCGGGGTGGCCTTCGCCGTACTGCTGGGAGCGGCGATCGTGCTCGTACGGACGGGGCTGCCGTCGGGAGCGGGCGGGGAGGACATCAGCATCGACGAGGACGGGCGGGCCTCCGTGAATGCGGCGGTCCACATGGTTCCGTTCGCCGGCATCGCCTTCCTGTGGTTCATGGGAGCGCTGCGGGAGCACACGGGTGAGGCCGAGGACCGGTTCTTCGCGACCGTGTTCCTGGGCAGCGGGCTGGTCTTCGTCGCCGCGCTCTTCGGTGCCACCGCCGCAGCGGGCACCGTGCTCGCCGCGGGCCAACCGGAGGCCTTCGGCCGCCACTTCGCGTACACCCTGCTGACCACGTACGCCATGCGGATGGCCGCCGTCTTCGTCTTCGCCACCTCGGCCATCGGGCGCAGGCTCGGCGTCCTTCCGCGCCCGCTCAGCGCGTTCGGGTTCCTCGTCGGGCTGGCCCTGCTGGTGGTGGGCGCCTCCGTGCCGTGGTCCGAGCTGGTGTTCCCGGTGTGGGCCTTGGTCATCAGCCTGTACGTGCTGCGCACCACCCGGGGCGGAGGGCGGCCGGCGCGTCACTCCGACGGCCCTGTTTGACGGGCCGTTCCCGACCGGGTCCCGCACGCTGGGCCGGGAAGCCGAGGGGGCCACCGAAAGGACCGTACCTTGCTGAGGCTTGTCGTCGACCTGAACCGGTGCCAGGGGTACGCGCAGTGCGCCTTCCTGGCGCCCGACGTCTTCGCGATGCACGGGGACGAGGGACTCCTCTACGACCCGCAGGCGGAGGCCGCCCAGCGGGAGCGCGTGGCCCAGGCCGCCGCTGCCTGTCCCGTCCAAGCGATCCTCGTCGAGGATCTGGAGGCTTCCGATGCCTGACACGGCGCTGGAGCAGCTGAAGAGCAGCGGCCGCGTCGTCGTCGTGGGAGCTTCCCTGGCCGGCCTGCGGGCCGCCGAAACCCTCCGTGAGAAGGGCTTCAGGGGTTCGCTCACCATGGTGGGTGACGAACCGTACGAGCCGTACGACCGTCCCCCGCTGTCGAAGCAGGTGCTGCTGGGCAAGTCCACGGCCGAGCGCACCGCGCTCCCCCGCCGCCGCACGATCGACGCCGACTGGCGGCTCGGCGTGGCGGCGAGCGGCCTGGACATGGCGGGGAAGCGGGTCGAGCTGGCCGACGGGGACGAGGTGCCCTACGACCGGCTGGTGATCGCCACCGGGGTTCGGGCCCGGCCCTGGCCGAATCCGGCGGAGGCCGAACTCGACGGCGTGTTCGTCCTGCGCACCCGCGACGACGGGGCGGCGCTCGCCCGACGGTTCGACGCGGGGCCGCGCCGGGTCCTGGTGATCGGCGCCGGTTTCACCGGGTCGGAGATCGCCTCGGCCTGCCGTGAGCGCGGGATCGAGGTCACCGTCGCCGAACGCGGCGCCGCCCCCCTGGTGGGCGCGCTCGGCGGGGTCATCGGCCAGGTGGCCGGCGAACTCCACCGGGAGCACGGCGTGGACCTGCGCACCGGCGTGATGGTGACCGGGCTGGAGGGCGACTCGACGGGGCGGGTCCGGGCAGCGCACCTGTCCGACGGCGCCGCGGTGGAGTGCGACGTGGTCGTCGTCTGCCTGGGTGCGCAGCGCAACACCGAGTGGCTGACGGGCTCCGGTCTGGGCGCGGGTCCACGCGGCATCGCCTGTGACGCGGGTTGCCGGGCCTTCGACATCATGGGCATCGTCACCGACGACATCTACGTGGCCGGGGACGTCGCCCGCTCCCCGCACCCCCTGTTCGGCTACCAGTTCCTGTCGCTGGAGCACTGGGGCAACGCCGTCCGCCAGGCGGAGACCGCGGCCCACAACATGCTCAGCGAGAGCGCGGACCGACGTCCTCACATCTGGGTGCCGGCGTTCTGGTCCTCCCAGTTCGGTGTGAACATCAAGTCCGTCGGCGTACCGTCCATGGGCACCGAGATCATGATCACCCAAGGTTCGCGCGCCGAGCGCCGGTTCACCGGGGTGTACGGGTACCAGGGCCGGGTGATCGGTGCGGTCACCTTCGACAACGCGCGCTGGCTGGAGTTCTACGAGAAGCAGATCGAGCTGACCGCACCCTTCCCGCCGCCGTTCCCGACCGTGGACCGGCGCTCCGAGGGGAGCAAGCCGATGGACGCCGATTTCCCCGACCCGTCGGTTCCCACGCACGGCCCGACCGTGACCCTCAGCGGATATTCGCCGGCCGACCGGCGGATGACGTTCACCCCCGCCGGGCACTGACCGACCCGCGCGCCCTCCGGAGGAACCGTCATGAAACAAGGCATCCTGACCGACATCCTGGACTACGCCAACCGCGCCGACCCGTACCCGCTGTACGAGGAGCTGCGCAAGACGCCGGTCTACCACGACGGCGAGGGACCGTACGTGATCAGCACGTACTACGAGATCCGCGGCCTGCTGCACGACCCGAGGCTGAGCTCCGACGCGCGCAACCGGACGGCGGGCGGCGCGGACCCGCTGGGCGAGGAGGAGGGCGGCGAGGGCGGGGCCCTGCCGCCGAGCTTCCTGAAGCTGGACCCGCCCGAGCACGACCGGCTGCGCCGGCTCACCAACCGGCCGTTCGGGCCGCCGCACGCCCCGCACCGGATCGAGAACATGCGCGGGGACCTGGAGGACACCGTCAAGGGGCTGATCGACGACATCGCGAACGGGACGTCCGGCAGCGGCGAGGGCACCGAACGCATCGACCTCGTCGACCAGTTCTCGTACCCGTTCCCGGTGACGATGATCTGCCGGCTGCTCGGCGTGCCGCGCGGGGACGAGGCCCGGTTCCACGTGTGGGCCGACACCCTCGCGGCGAGCCTGGACCCGGATCCGGACGCGGACGCGGAGGAGCGGGAGAAGGTCACCCACGACGCCCGGATGGAACTCGGCATGTACCTGGCCGGGTTGATCGAGGAGCGGCGGAAGAACCCGCAGGACGACATGCTGTCCCAGCTGGCCGCCGGCCACGGCGACCTGGCCATGTCCACCATGGAGCTGCTCAGCACGGCCGCACTGCTGCTGATCGCCGGCCACGAGACCACCGTCAACCTGATCACCAACGGCATGCTGACGCTGCTGCGCAACCCGGACGTGCTGCAGCGGCTGCGCGCCGAGCCGGGGCTGGCGGTGCCGATGGTGGAGGAGCTGCTGCGGTTCGAGCCGCCGGTGCAGATGCTGCCGCAGCGCACCCCGCTGGTCGACGTCGAGGTGCGCGGGGTGACCATCCCCAAGGGGTCCCCGATGTGGCTGATGCTGGCCGCCGGCAACCGGGACCCGCAGCGGTTCGAGGACCCTGACCGCTTCGACCCGGACCGCAAGGACGTCCAACACCTGGGGCTGGGCAGCGGCATCCACAGCTGTTTCGGGGCTCCGCTGGCCCGGTTGGAGGCGCAGAGGGCGCTGAGCGAGCTGGCCCGGCGGCTGGAGAACCCCCGTCTACTGGAGGACCCGCCGCCCTACCGGCAGAACGCGGTCCTGCGCGGGCCGCGCCACCTGTGGGTCGCCTGCGACGGCATCCGGCCCTGACACCCCGGCGCACCGGAGGGCGATCGACGTCCGGGGCGAGCCGACTCGATCCCGCCGCGGGACGAACGGACGAACCGGTCCCGGTCCCGCGGCGGACGGCCGCCGCGGGGCCGGATCGACCACGGACCGGATGAACCACGGACCGGATCGACCCCGGACCGGATCAACCCCGGCCGGATCAACCCCGGCCGGATCAACCCCGGACCGGGTCAACCCCGGACCGGGTCAACCCCGGACCGGGTCAACCGTGGAACCGTTCGACCGCGGACCGGCTCAGCCGTCTTGGCCGGTGTGTTCCAGGATCAGCTCCGTGAGTTGCGGTACGGCCGACTCCGGTAGGGCGTGGCCGAGACCGGGGACGGTGGCCACCCGGGCGCGGCCGAGGAGGCCGGCCAGGTGCCGTGCGTGGGCTGTCCCCGCGACGGGGTCGCGGGGCGAGTCGACCACCAGGGCCGGGACGGTGACGGCGCCCAGCTCCGGCGCCCGGTCGAGGCCCTCGGTACCGGCCCGGGCATGGGCGGTGGGGGAATCGTGACGCCCGGAGTGCTCGATGATCCGCGCTTCGGACCTCCGGAACTCCTCGGGGTCGAAGGGGATCTCGCCGCCGTTGAGGACGCGCCAGTGTTCCACCCGCCAGTCCAGCTCGGCCGCACGGTCGCGCGGATCGGCCATCGTCTGCCACACGGCCGCGACCTCGGGGTCGACCTCGCCCCCGGCGGGACCGCCGTCCAGGGCCATGGTCCCGATGAAGGTGGCGGTGCGGATCCGGTCCGGGTGGTCGAGCAGCAGCAGCTGGGTGAGCAGGCCACCCATGGACATGCCGACGACGTGGGCCGCGGTGACGTCGAGGGCGTCCAGGACGGCGATCGCGTCGTCGGCCAGGTCGGTGATCTGGTACGGATGCTCGTCGAAGGACCAGGTGGAGGCGCCGGTGTCGCGGTGGTCGTAGCGGATGACACGGTGGCGGCGGGCGAGGGCGGCCACGAGGGAGTCCGGCCATGCCAGCCCGGACGCGTTCGCGCCCATGACGAGCAAGAGGGGCGGGGCGGCCGGATCGCCGCGTTCCTCGGCCCAGAGGGTGGTTCCGGGGGCAACTGTGATCTTGTGCTCCATCGCGCAACCATCGCCGGACCAGCGTGCATTGTCCATCGGAATTCCCCCGGGGCAGACCGTGCGCCGTCCCGGCAACTCCCAGGCCCGGCGCGGGCAGGCAGGTGGGCGGCCCCGGCGCATTGTCCGGAGCGGCGCGGCGGAGGCAGCGCATTTCGACACCCCGGCGGCACCCCGGGCGGGGCACCTCCCGGATGATCGTCTCCTGGCACCCGGCGCCGGCACCCGCGTCGCGCAGGGCCGTGCGGGTGCGTCCGTCGTCTCGAACCGGGGAGTGTGAGGCCATGTCGGCCGGAATGAAGGTGCGTGCGGTCCGCGCGGAGGACTTCGACCAGTGGCGCGCCCTGTACCGCGGGTACGCCGACTTCTACCGGGTCGAGCAGACCGAGGAGATGGCCGGGCGGGTCTGGTCCTGGGTGAACGACCCCGACCACGAGGTGCAGGCCCTCGTCGCCGAGGACGCCGACGGCCGGCTGGTCGGCCTCGCCCACTACCGGCCGTTCGCCCGCCCCCTCTCGGCGACGGTCGGCTGCTTCCTCGACGACCTCTTCGTCGACCCCGCGGAGCGCGGCTCGGGCGCGGCGGACCTGCTGCTCGCGCGACTGCGCGGGATCGCCGCCGAGCGCGGCTGGAGCGTGGTGCGCTGGATCACCGCCGAGGACAACTACCGGGCGCGCGGCAAGTACGACCAGGTGGCCACCCGGACGCCGTGGGTCACGTACGACATGGCCCCCGGAAGCTGATCCCCCGGGCCCTCCGTTCGGGTGATCATGGCTGTGGTGGCTCCCGCGCGGGCCCGCGGCTGCGAAGAATTTCCGGACGGAGGCATTCCCCCTTCCCCGCCTCCGGAAGGAGCAGCAGCGATGCCGGGCTTCGCGGACCCCGTGCCGGCGCGGGAAGGCTGACCATTCCCCCGGCCGCCCCCTCCGCCGACCTGCCCACCCTCGGCACGGTCCTCAGGACGCCGCACGTCGCGAGGCTGCTCACCGGCGCCCTGCTCGGGCGGCTGCCCTCGGGCATGGCTCCCCTCGCCCTGGTCCTGTGGGCCGCGCAGGCAGCGGGATCGGTCGCGTTCGGCGGTCTGCTCAGTGCCGTGTACGTGCTGGCTTCGGCCCTCGTCCAGCCGGTCAAGGGTCGCCTCTTGGACCGGTACGGGTGCGTCCGGACCATCGCCCCGCTGGCCGCCGTCCACGCCGGCTGTCTGTTGCTGCTGGTGTACGGGCCCGGGGCCGGCCGCGGCCCGGCCGTGGCGGCGGCGGTGGTCGCAGGGGCCTGTACCCCACCGCTGGAGACGAGCCTGCGGACCCTGTGGCCGGCCCTGCTCGCCCGCCCGGAGCAGCAGCGGACGGCCCTGGGCATCGACATCGGCTCCCAAGGCCTGCTCTACGTCGCCGGGCCGCTGCTGACCAGTGCGCTCGCCGCGGCCCACGGCCCGGCCGCCGCCGTCGCGGCGACCGGCCTGGCGAGCCTGGCCGGCAGCCTCCTCGTCCTCACCTCGCCCTTCCACCGCCGCAGGGCCGCGCCCGCGCCCGCCCCGCGCGGTGGCGGGGCCGCGCCCCTGCCGACCCGGGACATGGTCACCCTGTACCTGGCGCTCACCGGCACCGGATCGGCGATCGGCGCGATGAACGTGTGGGCCGTCTCCGCGGCCGAGAGCCTGCACTGGCCCGCCCTGTCGGGCCTGGTCCCGGCCGCCTTCTCCGCGGCCGCGTTCCTCGGGGGCCTGGCGTACGGCCGGGGCGCCCGGCACGGGGTGCCGCTGCGGCAGCTGCGGCTGTCCGCGGCCGCGTTCTTCGCCGGGTGGATCCCCCTGGCCTGCCTCGACGGTCCGCACCCGGGCGTCGGCGCCGTCGCCGCGGTCACCGTGCCCGGCCTGTTCCTCACGCCGGTGGTGGGTTCCGCCTTCCTGGCCCTGGGCCGCCGTACCCCCGCCTGCCGCGCCAACGAGGTCAACGCGTGGCTCGTCCAGTCGATGGGGATGGGCAGCGCGATCGGCAGCCTCGTCGCCGGGAGCCTCGCAGGGCAGCCGACCGCAGGGGCGTTGGTGCCCGCCGCAGGGGCCGCCGCCACCGTGGTCTGCCTCGCGCTGGGGGCGTGGCTCAGGCCGGCCGCACGGCCCGGCCCACCCCGCTGAGCCGCGTTCGCCTCCCGGCTCCCGCCCTCCCGCGCCCGGTGCCCTCAGCGAGCGCCGGAGGGGCGGACGTACACGACCAGGAGCGCCGAGACCGCCAGCACCAGGTTCCGGTGCGCGGCGTCCAACCCGTTCCAGTCCTCGGACTGCCACATCACGAACCACTCCCCGCCGACGGCCACGAACCCGAGCCCGAAGAGCAGCACGACCATCAGCAGGCCGACGGTGCTCAGGGCCCGCGCCCTCGCGAAGTCCCGCCGGGGCAACCCACGCACCCAGTGGAGCACGGCCAGGAGGAGCACGGTCGCGGCGAGGCACTCCCACCCGATGATCAGGACGTACACGGTGGTGTGCACCGCCGGCGAGTCGATCGCACGCCACATCAGGTCCGGGTCCCCGAACGTGGTGTCCATCGTCAGGACGTGCCGCACGAACTGCTGGTTCGTCCCGAAGTCCGTGAGGTTCCCGAAGGCCGCGAGGGCCATGACCGCAGCCACGGTCAGCGTCAGTGCGGCCGCCGCGAGCTCCGGCCCGGCACGGCCGAGCCGGCGCCACCACGCCCCCGCGTTCCCGTCTCCCGACAACGTTCCCGCCCCCTCCGGCACCACCCGCGCAGCCCGCCACACCGGGCTGCCCCACGTGCCCCGGCCCGTCCCTACCCCGTTCCGGGGACCGGCAGGCGCCGGCCGGCCGCCGTCGTGGTCCTGTGAATCCGCACACCCTCCCTTGACCTGGGAAAGAAGGCATACCTAAGTTCCTGGAGTATGGCCCCCCACGACCTGCCCCACGACCCCGCCGGCATACCTGACGGCAGCGGGACGATCGGCTTCGACATCGACTTCGCCGCGCACGAGATGCTGCGGCGGGCCCAGGTCCTCGACGCGCTCGGCCCCGACTGGGACCCGGTCGAGGTGATGCGCGGCGAGGAGGCGGCGTACGAGCTGCTGTACTCCGGCCTCGACGCCGAGCAGCAGCGCGTGTACGCGGACCTGGTCGCCGCCGGAGTGCTCCCCCGGCGCGAAGGCGGCGGCAGTGCTTCCGCTTGACCCCCAGGCCGACCCCGGCCGCCGGGCCTGGGTGGCCTGCCCGAACTGCAACGACGCCCGCGGCTGCGGGCCGTGCGAGACGCGGCGGACGTGCTCGGAGCACTGGCGGTACCTGCTGACGAACACCGGCAGCCTGCTGCACCTCCAGTGCCCGGGGTGCACCCACGTGTGGGTGCACGAGAGCGGTTTCGGTGCGACCCGTTCCGTGTGGAACGGGCTCACCGGCTGACCGCTGCCCGCCTCCTTCCCGGGACCGGCGGGTGGCCCGCCGCCAGGGGGGTCCGGCGGACGGAGGACGCGCCGGTGCGCGCGACGGCCGTCCGCGCCGGGAAAATCGCCTGGCAGAAGCGGGGCGGGAGCACTAGGCTGACGTCGATGATCACTCACTCTGTTGACAGATTGGGGGTCCCGTCCACGCCAGGTGAGTGCTGATGGCCACTCACACCGTGAACGGGGATTCCCGCATTTCCTTCTGGCTGCGCGTGCGCGAGTACGCCGTGCCACCATCCATGATCGAGACCGCGACCGCCCGCCGCCTGGCCGGGGACTGGGCAGGGGCCTGTGCCGCCGCGGGTGTCGATGTCGATCTCCCCTTGCGTGCCGTGGCGCGTGCCCGGGGGCAGGAGCTCGTCTCCCTGATCCGGGCCGATCTGCGCCGTCTGGCTCCCGACCTGCTGCGCTGGCACATGCCGCGGATCGCCCCCGACGGGCTGCTGCGGCCCGGGCTGACCGTGCCCCTGGCCCGGTACGGGGCCGACGGGCGGGACGGCGGGCACCGGCCCTTGTTCCTCGTGGTGCGGACCCCGCCCGCCTGGGCGGACGCCGGACAGCGGATGAGCCTCGCGCTGTGGGACGGCTCCGGTTCCGCCTTCGACTCCGGTGCCGGCCGCCATCCCCATCCCCGGCCCAGCCGGCGGTTCCGGCTCGACCTGCACCGGCACCTGTGGGACGCGCGGCGCACCAGTGAGCTGCGCGTCCGGTCCGGGGCCGACCGGCCTCCCCCCGACAGCAGTACGGCGGCGCGCTCCGCGCCGGCCCCCGTACCGCCGGGGACGGTGCCGGCCGGCCGGCGGTGTGCCGTCGACCGGTGGGCGGCCGAGGCGCGGATCCTGCTCGACGACGAAGGGCGGGCCGGCGGTGTCGTCGCCGTACGGCTCGGAGGCGGGCAGCGGCTGCTCCTGGAAGTGGACCCGGATCCAGGGCCGGGCACGGACGCGGCCCGGGCAGCCGGGGCCCGGGCCGTCGAGGCCGGACCGCCCGCACTGCGCGTGTCCGCTGCCGTCCCGGACGGCGGGGCGCCCGCACTGCCGGTCCTCCCCGATGCGGCGACCTGGACACTGCCCGACCTGGAACTGCTCCGAGCAGGGGCGATCACGGCCGATCGGCTCCATCCGCTCGTCGCCCCCGCGCTCGTACCGGGCAGTGCGTCGGCGGCGGCCTCCGGGCCGTCCCCCACGACGGTCCACCCGGCGGGCCAGCCGCGCCTCGTCGAGTGCCGTGGCGTACAGCACCGGATCGGCCTGGTCGACGGGGTGCTGGCTCCGATGGACCACGACCCGGCCGAGATCCGGCGCGAGGAACTGCTCGTGGCGCTGGGCGGTCCACCCCTGCCCTGCCTCCGGGTCATCGACGAGGCGCACCGCCGCCCGGACTGCCTCACCGGGGTCCGCGAACGCCTGGACCACGGCGACACCGCCGGCGCGCTGGCCGTCGTCGAGGCGCTGCTGGGCCCCGACGCCGTCCTGCGCAGCGGCCCGCTCCGCGACGCCCTGGAGGCAGCCGCCCGGCAGCGCATCACGTACGGGCTCTACCGGGCCGGGCTGGCCGGCCCCGGACCCGACCGTCTCCGCCCGGGGCCCAGCCGCCCCCGGAACCACCGGCCGCGCCCGCGGCACGCCTCCGCCTGACCCGCAACCCGCCCGTACCGCGGCATCCCTCCGGTTCCCCGCGCGACCGAACGCGCCCCGGCGGAACCCGGACCCGTACGCCGTACTCGACCCGACAGGTGACCCGAACATGACCTCACACCGTTCCTCCGCCGTACCCGGCACCGACCGCACTCCCCGGCTCGACGTCGCCGCCGAGCTGCTGTCGCTGCTGCGCGACACCACCACCGAACCGCGGCCCGACCCCCAGCTGGAGGCCCTCACCCTGGCCGTGGCCGCCGATCTGCCGGTCCTGCTGTGGGGTGAGCCGGGCATCGGCAAGACCGCGGCGCTCGCCCAACTCGCCGAGTCCCTCGACCTGCCGCTGACCACGGTGATCGCCAGCGTGCACGAGCCGTCCGACTTCTCGGGACTGCCCGTCATCGGGGCCGACCCCGAGCGGGACGGCGTCCCGATGGCCCCGCCGGACTGGGCGGTACGGCTCGTCCGGGCCGGGCGGGGGCTGCTGTTCCTGGACGAGCTGTCCACCGCGCCGCCGGCCGTACAGGCCGCCCTGCTGCGCCTCGTGCTCGAGCGGCGGGTCGGCGCCCTCCGGCTGCCGCCGGGGGTCCGGATCGTGGCCGCCGCCAACCCGCGCGCCTCGGCCGCCGACGGCTGGGAGCTGAGCCCGCCGCTGGCCAACCGCTTCGTCCACCTCCAGTGGACCCACGACCACGACGTCGTCGTACGCGGCCTCGGCGGGACCTGGCCGCGCGCGACCCTGCCGCACCTCGACCCGGAAGGGCTACCGGAAGCCGTGGACCTCGCCCGTCGCGCGGTGTGCGGGCTACTCGCCGCCCGCCCCGCGCTCGTCCACCGGCTGCCCGGCAACGAAACCCGGCGTGGCGGAGCCTGGCCCTCGCCCCGGAGTTGGGAGATGGCCCTGCACCTGATCGCGTTCGCGACCGCGGCCGGCTCCTCCCGGGAGGTGCTCTCCCTCCTGGTCAGGGGCGCCGTCGGGGACGGTCCGGGGCTGGAGCTGCTCGCGCTCCTGGACCGGATGGACCTGCCCGACCCCGAGACGCTGCTCGCCGACCCGGCGGCTGCCGTCCTGCCCGAACGGGGTGACCTGCGGCAGGCCGTGCTCGACGGGGTCGTGGACGCGGTCCGCGAGCGCCCGGAGAAGTCCCGCTGGGACGCCGCGTGGGCGCTGCTCGTCCGCGCGTTGGAGACCGGCGCCCCGGACCTGGTGGTCGTCCCCGCGACCACCCTCGCCTCGCTGCGCCGTACGGACTGGGACGTTCCTGCTGCCGTCGAGCGGCTCGCCGGCGCGGTGTCCCTGTCGCGGCGGGCCGACCGCGCGGCGACCCGGGTCGCCGCGCTCGCCGGCACCGGCACGGGCGCAGACCCGGGGAACGCCCGATGACCGGGACGCGGGGGGCTCCGCAGGTGCCGGGGGCGCCGGGCACCCTGGACCGAGACAAGTTCTTCGCCGCCCGGCTGCAGGCCGTCCGGGCCCGGCCCTACCTGGCGACGGCCCTGTTCGCCCTGCACGTGGTGGAGTCGCGGCGGGTGCCGACGATGGCCGTCGACCGGCACTGGCGGTGCTACGTCTCGCCGGCTTTCGTGGAGCGCATGCCGGTGGAGGAACTGGCCGGGGTGTGGGTGCACGAGGTGTCGCACCTGCTACGCGACCACCACGGGCGCTGCGACCGGGTCGCCCGCCAGCGCGGTCTGACCGGCCCCGGGGACCGGCTGCGCATGAACATAGCCGCCGACTTCGAGATCAACGACGACGTGTACGGCGACGGACTGGCCCGGCCCGCGGGCGCCGCGGACCCGAAGTCCCTGCAATTGCCCGGGGACCACCTCATGGAGGACTACCTGCGCTGGTTCCGGCTGGGGCCGCGGACGCAGGACCTGGCCTGGCTGGACTGCGGCAGCGGCGCCGACGGTCTGGAACGCGAGTGGGACCTGGGCCCGGACGGCGCGAACGGCCTCGGCCCCCACGAACAGGACGCGGTGCGCTTCCGGGTGGCGCAGGGCATCACCGGCCGCCCGGGCAGCGCCCCGCAGGGGTGGCGGCGCTGGGCGGACGAGGTGTTCCACCCGCCGCAGCCGTGGCGTGAGTTGCTGGGGGCGGCAGTCCGCTCCGCGGCCTCCGCGGCCGGCGCGGGCGACGACTACACCTACGGCCGGCCTGCGCGGCGCTCGGCGGCGCTGCCGGGCACCGTCCTGCCGAGCCTGCGGCGCAGACCCCCACGGGTCAGCGTGGTCATCGACACCTCCGGGTCGGTCAGCGACGCCGAACTGGGCAGCGCGCTCCTGGAGGTATCGGCCATCTCCCGCGCCGTGGGCGGCCGCCGCGACCTGGTCACCGTGGTGCCGTGCGACGCGGCCGCCGGGATCGCGCACCCGCTGTGCGGGGCCGAGGGGATCCCGCTCGTCGGCGGTGGGGGCACGGACCTGCGTACGGGCTTCGCCAGGGCGCTGCGGACGCGGCCCCGGCCGGACGTCGTCGTGGTCCTGACGGACGGGCAGACGCCCTGGCCGGACACCCGGCCGCCGTGCCGGACGGTGGTGGGCCTCTTCCCCCGCGGGCCGCAGCAGTGGGACGAGGACGACCCCGACTACGTGCCGGACACGCCGCCCGCATGGGCGCAGGTGGTGGACATCGGCTCGGCCCCCGGCAGCCGGTGACCCGCCGCGCCGGGCCGGCCGGCCGGCCGGGGCCAGGAATCACTCCTGCGGGTGGTGGAACGGAACTTCCGGCCGTTGCCGGGGTTCCACTCCACGTACGGAGCACCACCCCTCCCCCTACGACGAACAGGGAACACCATGTTCAAGAAGGCCGCGAACACGGTCGCCGTCGCCGCCACGATCCTCGGCGCCGGCGCCGCCATGGCCTCCCCTGCCATGGCCATCGGCAACGACAACGGCGTCAACACCGTCAACGGCAACGACTCGGCCCAGATCTACGGCAACCAGAAGACCGAGGGAGCCCTGAGCCCGCAGGCCTCCCTCATCCAGGGCTCCGCCAACAAGCCGTGCATCGCCCTGCCGGTGAAGGTCAACGCCCAGTCCCTGATCGCGCTCCTCGCCAACGTCGGCGTCCAGGACATCAACGTCGCGTCCAACCCGATGAACCAGCAGTGCGCCGAGAACTCCACCCAGGCCAAGGGCGACGAGACCCTCTCGCAC
>NZ_JBHWJJ010000123.1:0-26004 GCF_042732005.1 Streptomyces sp. NPDC059851
GGCCGGTAGGCGTCGAGCCAGATCGCGGTGTCCAGGGCCCGTTCCAGGCCGTTGCGGGCGGCCGGGCCGAGGGTTTCGGGGGCCGCCTTCACGGATTCGGCCAGCCAGTCCCGGCTGACGATCTGGAAGACGGGACCGTCTTCGCCGACGAGCTGCTTGGCGTGCTGCTGGAGGGCCTCGGCGTAGCGCCAGTCCTGGACGACGGGGTAGGGGCTCTTGACCCGTTCGATGACGGACTGCGGCAGCAGGTGCCGGGTGGCTCCGCGCAGCAGGCTCTTCTCCCGACCGTCGTACGTCTTCATCGACCACGGCGTGTTGTAGACGTACTCCACGAGGCGGTGGTCGCAGAAGGGAACGCGGACCTCCAGGCCGACGGCCATGCTCATGCGGTCCTTGCGGTCCAGCATCATCCGCAGGAAGCGGGTCAGGTGCAGGTACGACAGCACGCGCATGCGGTGCTCGTGGGGGCTTTCGGAGTCCACGCGGCCGACCTCGGCGACGGCGGTCGCGTAGTGGCCGGCGACGGTCTCCAGCGGGTTGAGGGCGATCAGCGTGTCGAGGTTGTACATCTCGGCGGGCTGGGTGTTGGGGGTGGCCCCGATCATGCCGGCGGTGATCCAGGGGAAGGTGTCCCCTTCCTGGACGGTGGGGTTGTGCAGCCATCCGTAGCCGCCGAAGACCTCGTCGGCGGCCTCGCCGGACAGGGCGACGGTGGAGCGTTCGCGGATGGCCCGGAAGAGCAGGTACAGGGAGACGTCCATGTCGCCGAGGCCGGCCGGGCTGTCCCGGGCGATGACGACCCGGCGGCGTACCTCGGGGTCGGCGAGGGAGGTCGGGTCGAGCACGATGTCGGTGTGTTCGGAGCCGGCGTGGCGGGCCATGGCGGTGGCGTAGTCGGCGTCGCGGCTGCCGTGCACGCCGGTCGGTACGAAGTTCGCGGACTCGCCGGTGAAGTCGACGGCGAAGCTGTGCAGCGGGCGGCCTTCGGCGGCCCGGTGTGCGGCGGCGAGGCCGGTGATGGCGCTGGAGTCGAGGCCGCCGGACAGCAGGACGCAGGTGGGCACGTCGGCGACGAGCTGCCGGGCGACGGTGTCGTCGAGGAGCTCCCGGACCCGCTCGACGGTGGTGTCGAGGTCGTCGGTGTGCTCGCGGCTCTCCAGCCGCCAGTAGGTGCTGCTGCGGATGCCGCCCCGGTCCACGGTGACGACGGTGCCGGGCACGACCTCCACGACGTCGTCCCAGATGGTCTCGCCGGGCGGGCGGTTGAACGCGATGAACTCGCGCAGGCCGCGGGCGCTGACCACCGGCTTGGCCAGCGGGTTGGCGAAGATGGCCTTGGGTTCGGAGGCGAACAGCACGCCGTCGGAAGTGCGGTGGTAGAAGAGCGGCTTGACGCCCATCCGGTCGCGGACCATGACCAGCTTCTGCGTGCGTCCGTCCCAGACGGCGAAGGCGTACATGCCGTTGAGGCGGGACGCCATCGCCTCGCCCCACTCCAGGTAGGCGTTCAGGACGACCTCGGTGTCGCTGGAGGTCCGGAAGCGGTGGCCGCGGCCGCGCAACTCGTCGCGGAGCTCGCGGTAGTTGTAGACCTCGCCGCTGTAGGTGAGCGCGACGCGTCCGGCGGGGGTGGCGGCCTCCATCGGCTGGACGCCGCCCTCCAGGTCGATGATGGCGAGCCGGCGGTGGCCGAGGGCGGCGGGGCCGTCGGTCCAGCTGCCTCCGGCGTCGGGCCCGCGTCCCGTCAGCGTCCGGACCATGTCGTCCAGGGTGGTGGTCTCCTGGGCCAGATCCCGTTCGTAGGCGATCCAGCCGGCGATGCCGCACATGCGATGCTCCTCGGTCGTCGCGGCGCTTCCCGACGGCTCGGTGCGAACGGCTCCCCCGCCCCGTCCGGGGCCACGGTGTGCGGACACCTGGGGGACTTCGACGCCGGGGACGCGCCTGTCCTCCACGACCGTAGGTTCCGGCGGTGTCCGGCCACATCCCCTACCGGCCCCTCAAGACCGGAGCTGCGGGGCGGAGGAAGCCCCGCGGGGCGCGCAGCGGGGGGCGGTGGGTGGGGCGGGAGGGCGGTCGCGTGGACCGCCCCTCCGCCTCCTGGTGGTTCGCCCGGTTGATCGGGGGGTGACGGGCGTACGGTCGCGGTTCAGGCGATCCCGGGCAGGCTCAGGTCCCACAGCCGGGCGGGCAGGTCCCGCCTCCGTTTGACCTGCAGCTTGCGGTAGATCCGGGTCAGGTGCTGCTCGACGGTGGAGACGGTGACGTACAGCTTGCCGGCGATCTCCCGGTTGGTGTGGCCGCGGGCGGCGAGGAGCGCCACCCGGGCCTCCGCCTCGGACAGCACCTCGGCCTCCCGGGGCGGGTCGGCCTCCCTGCCGACCGTGGCGGGCTCGCCGTCGCCCTGCCCGGGCGTGAACTCCTGGCACAGCGGTTGTGCCCCGCAGGACTTCGCGACGTGCCAGGCCTTGCGCACGAGCATCCGGGCCCGGTGGAAGTCACCGGCCGTGCGGTAGCCGCTGCCCAGCTCGCCCAGGGCACGGGCCAGTTGGATGCGGTCCTCGCCCTGTTCCAGGGTGTCCACGGCCTCCGTGAGCCTCTTCAGCCGGTACGTGAGGTCGCCGCTGGTACGGGCGAGGGCGAGCAGCAGGGCTCCGCGGGTCCGGGTGCCGGCGGCGCCCGCCTCGCGCTGCTTCTGCTGCTCGGCGTACTCCCGGGCGCGCGGCACGTTGCCCAGGGCGAGCCACGCCTCTGCGGCGTCCAGCCGCCACGGCACCAGTTCGACGGCGTCCATGCCCCAGCTCTGCATGAGCTCGCCGCAGGTGAGGAAGTCGCGCAGGGCGGCGTGGTAGCGGCCGGTCGCGAGGTGGCAGCGGCCCCGGGCGCGGAGGTAGTGCAGGCCGAACTGCGTGTCCAGCATGGTTTCGGGCACCGGCTGTTCGAGCAGGCGCATGGCTTCCTCGACGTTGCCCATTTGGGTTTCGGCCTCGATGAGGACGGCCAGCGGCAGGGCGATGCCCACGCCCCAGCACTGCACGGATATCAGGGACATGGCCTGGCGGGCCTGGGCGGCCGCGCCGGGCAGGTCGCCCTGCCGCAGGACGGCCTCGGCGCGGACCACGCCGAGGGCCGCCTGCCAGGTCGGGGCGTTGCGGGCGGAGCACTCGCCGAGGAGCCGGTCGGTCCAGGTGAGGGCGAGGTCGAGGCGGCCGGCGTAGACGAGGGCCAGCACGGCGAGGACGAGGGGGATGAGGGTGCGGTCGCTGAGGTGGTAGCGCTGGAGCACCCGGGTGGCCTCGGCGACGGCCGCTTCGCCCTGGCCGCCGCGCAGGGCGGTCCGGATGGCGTCGACGGCCGGGAGGTGGGCGTCGTCGGGCATGTCGTAGGCCGCGGTGGGTGTTCGGGCGGCCGCGGGCCCGGTGGTCGCACGCGGGGTGGCGTGCCCGGTGGGGCCCGGGGGGCCGGCGGCGGGGAACACGTCCCGGACCGGGGGGCTGACCACGGCGAGCCAGCTGTGGGCGGCGGCGAGGGTGTCGGCGTCGTAGGCGAAGGGCCGTCCGGCGTCCCGTGCCTCCTCGGCGGCGGCTTGTAGGCGGCGGACTTCCTCGCCCGCCTGCCGGGCCTCCCCCATCCAGGCCAGGTAGCTCACGGCGTGGAGGAGGTCGCGGTCGGTGAGCCGGCCCGCGCAGAACTCGCGGGACAACTGCCGCAGGTGGCCTTCGGCGGCGACCGGGCTGCTGCGCCAGACGATGCTCACCAGGCGGGACTTCAGGGCGGTGCGCCGGGGGCCCTCGGGGCAGGAGTCGACGGCCAGTTCCCCGCAGGCGAGGGCGAGTTCGGGGGCGTCCTCGACGAGGGCGTACTCGGCGGCCTCCTGCAGGACGGGGATCGCCCAGTCGTCCACGGGTTTGCGGGTGGCGAGGAGGTGGCGGGCGACGTCGAGGGCGGGCGCGCCGTCCTGGTGCAGCAGGCGTGCGGCGCGCCGGTGGAGGGCGGACAGCTCCTCGGGCTGGGTCGCGGCCAGGACTGCGGCGCGGGTCGCGGGCGTGCGGAAGGCGCCGTCGCCGAGGATCCCGCACCGTTCCAGGTCCTGGAGGGCCAGTTCGACCGTTTTGACGTGGACGTCGGTGACACGGCTGAGCAGGGCGGGCGGGACGCCGTCGCCGAGCGCGGCGATGCCCCGGGCGACGGCGGGGATCTCGGGGTCGCCCCGGTGGAGGCAGCCCACGACGGCGCGTTCGAAGTGCTCGGCGGGGACGAGCGGCAGGAAGGGCTCGCTGTCGCCCAGGGCCGCGAGTCCGTCCTCCAGCAGGGCGTTGACCAGGATCGGGTTTCCGCCGGTGGCCTCCTGGCAGTCGGCGGACAGCCGCTGGGCGGCGGCCGTGGCGAAGTGGCCGGCGAGGACGCGGGTGGTGCCGTCCGTGCTGAGGAGGGGCAACCGGATGCCGGTGCAGTTGGGCTGGCGCCGCAGTTCGGCGTGGAAGGCGAGCTGGGCGGGGAGCGGCCGCACGGCCTCGGTGAGGACGATCAGTACGCCGGCTTGCCGGACGCGCCGGGCCAGGCACAGCAGGAAGGCGCGGGAGAGGTCGTCGCCGTGGTGGACGTCGTCGACGGCGATGACGACCGTGCGGTTGCGGGCGATGCGCAGGAGCAGGGCGCAGATGTGCGGCAGGACCCGCATCCCGGCCTCGACGCCGTCGGTGTCGTCGGTCGGGGCGGCCACTGCGTCGAGCAGTGCGGTGGCCTCGGCGTGGACGGCTGGGTCCAGGGGGGCGGCGCTGTCGAGGATGCGGCGCAGGATGCCGAAGGGGAGCTGTTGCTCCGGCTTGGAGCCGGCGGCTTCCAGGACCAGGGTCCCTTCGGCGAGGGCCTGTTCGGTGAAGTGTTCCAGCAGGGCCGTCTTCCCGGAGCCGAGGGGCCCGCTGATCACTGCGACGCGACCGCGGCCCCGCCGGGCGCTGCCGAGCAGGTCGTTCAGCATCTCCCACTGCTTCTCGCGCTCGACCAGCCTTGCCACCTGTGCGTCCCTTTCCCCCGGACTGTGTGAACTCGTCCTGCACTGCACTGCGTCGCGCCTCCTCGTGGCCCGCCCGGTTCGACGGGGCGGGTGCGGGGCGGGTGCGGGCGCGGGTGCGGCTCGTGTCCCCCGGTGCGGAGGACCGTCCGGCCCGGCCTGGGAACCCGCCTCGTCCGTTCGTCTCCGGGGCGGCCGTTGGTCATGCGGCCGGGCCGGAGGGTGCGGCTCAGCCCTTCCGGGTGGCCGCCGCGAGTTCCTCGGAAATGATCTTCAGGATCTGCGCCTGTTGTTGGGCGAGGAAGAAGTGGCCGCCGGGGAAACGGTGGACGTCGAATCCGCCGAGGGTGTGGCCTTCCCAGGCATCCGCTTCCTCGCGGCTGGTCCGGGGATCGGACTCCCCGGTCAGCACGGTGATCGGCGAGTTCACCGTGTCGTGGGGCGCGGCACGGTAGTTCTCGATGGCGGTGTAGTCGCTCCGGATGGCGGGGAGCACCATGCGGAGGATCTCCTCGTCGCCGAGGATCGCGGCGTCGGTTCCGCTGAGTTCCCGCATTTCGGCCACGATGCCGTCGTCATCGCGCAGGTGCACGGTCTCGTTGCGGTGGCTCGACGGCGAGCGCCGCCCCGAGGCGAAGATGCGTACGGGGTCGATGCCGTGGTCGCGTTCCAGGCGGCGCGTGACCTCGAAGGCGAGGATCGCGCCCATGCTGTGGCCGAAGAAGGCCACGGGGCGGTCGATCCAGGGCAGGAGGGCGCTGGTCAGGGCGTCGGCGTAGGTGCCGATGTCAGTGATGCCGGGCTCGTGGCGGCGGTCCTGCCGTCCGGGGTACTGCACGGACAGGACGTCCACGGCCGGGTTGAGCCCCCGGGAGACGGGGAAGTAGAAGGAGGCCGATCCGCCGGCGTGCGGCAGGCAGACCAGTCGGATCGGACTGTGGTCCGCGGCGTGGTAGCGGCGGATCCAACCGTCGGCATTCTGCTTGTCGATCAAGGGGATGAAAACTCCGTTTTCCGGTCCGGATGCAGCGCGCACGTTCGGTCAATCGATGCGAGCAATTCCACTGCTCCGGACACGCGTTCCGTTGATCTCATGTCTAGCAGAGCGGCAAAGCCGCCAGTACCCCTACATCCGACCCCTACGGCGGCTGGAAATACACCCTTCCGCGCGCGCCCTGCGGTGCTTTTCCCGCATGAACGTCCGAGGTCGGGCGGCGATTTCCGTACGGGGCGGGCGACTTTTGGCCACTCGACCGGTATCAGCTCTTCCCTTTCCGCTGGGAAGGCGGAGCCGACGGCGCGGGCGGCGCCGGGGGGAACGGCGGGAGGGCCGGTTCGAACAGCCAGGCTGCGAGCAGTTCGTCCACCGGTTCGGTCGCGTGCCGGGCCACGTGGCGGGTGAACGCGGCGGTGGTGACCACGCCGTGGCGGTGCACGGCCGCCCAGTCGCGCAGCATGGGGAAGAACGCGGCGTCGCCCAGGGCGCAGCGGACCGCGTGGAGGGCGAGGCCGCCGCGCTGGTACAGCCGGTCGTCGAACATCAGCTTCCGGCCCGGGTCGGCCAGCCGCAGGTCCTGTGGCTGCGAGGCCAGCAGCCGGTGTGCGCCGGCGGCCAGCTCGTGGGCGGTGCGGCCGCCGGAGCGTTCGGACCAGAGCCATTCGGCGTACTTCGCGAAGCCCTCGTTGAGCCAGATGTGCCGCCAGTCGGCGATGGTCACGCTGTTGCCGAACCACTGGTGCGCGAGCTCGTGGGCGACGAGGCGCTCCGAACCCCGCACGCCGTCCACGTGGTTGGTGCCGAACAGGGACAGGCCCTGGGCCTCCACGGGGACGTCCAGTTCCTCGTCGGTGACGACGACCGTGTACTCACCGAAGGGGTACGGTCCGAACAGTTCCTCGAACAGCTGCATCATGGCCGGCTGCCGGGCGAAGTCCCGGGAGAAGCGCGGCAGCAGGTGCGGCGGTACGTGCGCGCTCTGCGGCACGCCCCCGGGGCCGGGTTCGCCGAGCAGCACCATCTGGTACGTGCCGATGGCGAGGCCGACCAGGTAACTGGAGGTCGGTGCGGGCTGCTCGTACACCCAGGTGGTGGTACTGGCCCTGGTGGTCCGGGTGAGGAGCCGGCCACCGGCGACGACCGTGTACGCGGACGGCGTGTTGACCGAGATCTGGTACGCGGCCTTGTCGGAGGGCCGGTCGTTGCACGGGTACCAGGAGGGCGCCCCGACCGGCTGGCTGGCCACCAGCGCGCCGTCGGTGAGCTCCTCCCAGCCGAGGCCGCCCCACGGGCTGCGCACCGGCTTGGGGTTGCCCGACCACTGCACCTCCACCGTGAACGCGGCCCCGGCGTGCAGCGGTTTGGCCGGGCGGATCCGCAGCCGGCCGGCGCGGTGGGCGTAGTGCGGGACCCGGCCGTCCACGAGGACCCGGCCGAGCCGGAAATCGGCCAGGTTGAGGTGGAACTCGGCGAGCGGGGCCCGACCGGCGATCGCGCTGAGCCGGGCCGTTCCTGCCAGCCGGTTGGGCCCCGGGCGGTATTCCAGGGCGAGTTCGTACCGGTGCACGCGGTAGCGGGGGTCTCCGTTGGCCGGGAAGTAGGGGTCGGGTCCCGCTGTCTGCTGACCGTTCACTGACGCTTCCGCTCCCTGCCGCCCGGCGCCCGCGGCGGCCGGTCACGACCGCCACGCCTCGATCGGATTGCCCCACCAACGGGAGTCGGCCGGGACGGACTCCCCGGCCATCACGAGGGAGGCCGGGCCGAGCGTGCTGCGGGCCCCCACCGTGCTCCCCGGCAGGACGATTCCGCCCGGGCCCAGGGTGGCGCCCTCACGGAGGACCACAGTATCCGTCCGCAGGATCCGGTCGTGGAAGAGATGCGTCTGCAGGACGCAGCCGCGGTTCACGCTGACGGCGTCACCCAGCACGACCAGGTCCGTCTCCGGCAGCCAGTAGCTCTCGCACCACACCCCCCGGCCGATGCGGGCCCCGAGCGCGCGCAGCCACAGCACCAGCAGCGGCGTGCCGGTCAGCGATCCGGCCAACCACGGCACGGCCAGGGCTTCGACGAACGTGTCCGCGAGCTCGCCCCGCCACACGAAGCCGCTCCACAGGGGGTGCTCCCCCGGCCGGTGGCGGCCCACCAGCAGCCACTTCGCGGCCACCGCGACCGCGCACGCCGCCGCGCCCGCGGCGAGCAGGACCGCCCCGGACAGCAGCGCCGCGCCCCCGACGCCCAGGCCGCTCGCCGTGGCCGCCGCGCTGAGGGCGGCCACCGCCAGGACGGCCAGCCCCGTCGAGCAGAACACGGGGACGAGCCGGCACAGCTCCACCGCGCCGCGCGCCCACAGCAGCCGGGCGGGCGGCTCGTACGTCCGGCTCAGGTCGGCGGCCGCGGCGGACCGCGGCAGCCGGACCGGTGGCAGGCCCAGGTACGAGCTGCCCTTCTTGGCCTTCTTCGGGGTGGCGGACAGGACGCCGACCAGCCCGTCGTCCGGCACGGCACGGCCCGGGGCCGTCATCCCGGAATTGCCGAGGAACGCCCGGCGGCCGATCTGGGAGTGGCCGATCCGCACCCATCCGCCGCCCAGTTCGCAGGGCGCGGTCAGGGTGTCGTCGGCGAGGAACGCGCCGTCGCCCACGGTGGTGAGACCGGGCAGGGCCAGCACGGTGGACACCTCCGCGCCCCGGCCGACCTTCATGCCGAGCAGCCGCAGCCACACCGGGGTGATCAGGCCGGCGTACAGGGGGAAGAGCGTTTGCCGGGACAGGTCCATCAGCTGGATGACGGTCCACGCCTGCCAGGCGACCCTGCTGTGCGTCGGATGGCTCCCGGTGCGCAGCCCGGTGCTGAGGGCACGTACGGACACCAGCACCAGCAGGGCGTACGCGAACCCAAAGGCGAGAGCACCGGGCACGACGGCGAGCAGTGCTCCGCGCAGTGCCGCTGCGGGTCCGGCGTCGGCCGGCACGAACCGGCCGGCCACGAGCAGTGCGGGCACGGCGGCGGCCAGGGGCAGGAGCGTCAGGCCGAATCCGGTCGCCCCGTACATGGCGCGCCAGTGGACCGACCGGGGCGGGCGTTCCCGGGGCCAGTCGTGTTTGGCCCGGCCGAGCTTGACCGCGGGGGCCCCGGCCCAGCGCTGGCCGGTCGGGATCTGCCCGGTCACCGCGGAGCCGGGGGCCACCTCGGCCCGTTTGCCGACCCGCGCCCCGGGGAGGAGGACGCTGCGGGTGCCGACGACCGCTCCCGCGCCGACCTTGACCGGGCCGATGACCAGCCGGTCCCCGTCCAGCCAGTGCCCGCACAGGTCGACCTCGGACTCGACGGCGCAGCCGCGGCCCAGTTTGAGCAGGCCCGTGACCGGGGGCAGGGAGTGCAGGTCGACGTCGCGGCCGACCTTGGCGCCGAGGGCGCGGGCGTAGCGTTCCAGCCAGGAGCCGGTGAGGGAGGTGGCGCCGACGCACTCGGCGAGCCGCTCGGCCGTCCACAGTCTCAGGTGGACGCTTCCGCCCCGCGGGTGGCGCCCCGGCTGGACCCCGCGCAGCAGGAGACGGGCGCCGCCGGCGGCGATGGCCAGCCGGCCCGGAGGGCTGAAGAGCAGGGCCGCGCCGGCGCCGACGAGCCACCAGGAACCGGTGGGCGCCCACGGGTAGGCCCCGAACCGGTGCAGTACGTTGCCCAGGGCCAGCAGTGCCACCGTCCAGCGCAGACCCGCCAGGGTGGCCAGCGGGAGCAGCAGGAGGCACTGTGCCGCCTGGGTGCGGGCCGGGACCGGGGCGACGGGCCGGCACGCCGCCTCGTCCTGCGCGGACTTCTCCAGCCGCCGGGCGAGCTTGCGCAGGGTGGGCTGCTGGTAGATGTCGAGGACGGCCGCGCCCGGGTAGCGGGTGCGCAGGCGGGTGATGAGCCGGGCGGCCGCGAGGCTGCCCCCGCCGATCGCGAAGAAGTCGTCGTCGGCGCCGGTGACGGGCACGCCGAGGGTTTCGTGCCACTGTTCGGCGAGCCAGGCCTCGGTGCCGTGCAGCTGCTCGGCGGGGCCGGTCAGGGTCTCCCGTTCGGACTGGGGGCACCTCCCGGTGGTGGCTGGGGGAGGCCAGGGCAGGGCGTCCCGGTCCACCTTGCCGGAGGTGCGCGTGGGCAGTTCGTCGACGGGTGCCAGCAGCGGTACCAGGGCCGCGGGCAGCACGGCCCGCAGCCGCTCCACGGCCGCCGCCCGGTCCCAGCCGTCCTGGGTGACGAGGTAGCCGACGAGCAGCTGGTTCCCACCGCGCGCCGTACGGACGGCGGCGGCCGCGGCGGACACACCGGGCAGGGCCTGCAGGGCGGAGTCCACCTCGCCCAGTTCGATGCGGCGGCCGCCGAGTTTGACCTGGTCGTCGGCGCGGCCGAGGAAGACCAGACCCTCCGGTTCCGCGCGGACGAGGTCGCCGCTGCGGTAGGCGCGCCGCCAGCCGAGGGCGTCCAGCGGGGCGTACTTCTCCCCGTCCTTGTCCGGGTCGAGGTAGCGGGCCAGACCCACGCCGCCGATCACGAGCTCGCCGCTGCCGCCCATCGGCACGGGTTCGCCGGACTCGTCGACGACGGCCAGTTCCCAGCCGTTCAGCGGGAGGCCGATCCGGACGGGTCCGTCACCGGTCAGGAGCGAGGCGCAGGCGACGACGGTCGCCTCAGTGGGGCCGTACGTGTTCCATACCTCGCGGCCCTCGGTGACCAGGCGCCGACCCAGCTCCGGCGGGCACGCCTCGCCGCCGAAGACCAGCAGCCGGACCTCTGCGAGGGTGTCGGGCTCCCAGAGTCCTGCCAGCGTCGGCACGGTGGAGACGACGGTGATCTCCTGTTCCGCCAGCCAGGGACCGAGGTCGGCGCCGCTGCGCACCCGGGAGCGGGGTACGGGCACGAGGCAGGCGCCGTGGCGCCAGGCCAGCCACATCTCCTCGCAGGAGGCGTCGAAGGCGACGGACAGCCCGGCCATGACCCGGTCGCCGGGTCCGATCGGCTCGTCGGCGAGGAACAGCGCGGCCTCGGCGTCCACGAAGGCGGCCGCGCTGCGGTGGGTGACGGCCACGCCCTTGGGCTTGCCGGTGGAGCCCGAGGTGAAGATGATCCACGCGTCGTGCTCCGGTCCGGGCCGCGCACCGGGAGCAGCCCGGTCCGGCGCCGGTCCGGCGGCGGCCCCGGGGGCGTGGACGGCGTGGACGGCGTCGGCGTCGGCGTCGGCGTCGGCGTCGGCGTCGGCGGCACGGATCCTGTCGGCTGGGTGGACGGCGTCCACGTGTTGGTCGGCGCCCAGTACGGCCCGCACCCCGGCCTCCGCGAAAACCAGGGCAGCGCGCTCGTCCGGGTCCTCCGCATCGACCGGCACGTAGGCCGCCCCGGCGGCGAGCACCGCGAGGATCGACGCGTACAGCTCGTTGGTGCCGGAGGGCACGCGTACGCCGACCCGGTCGCCGAGGCCGATCCCGGCGTCGGCGAGGGTGCGCCGCCGTCGCTCGACCTCGGCGGCCAGGGCCCGGTAGGTGAGCCGGGCGGTGCCGTCGTCCAGGGCGAGCTCGTCGGGGTACGCCCGTACGGAGGCGTCGAAGACGTCGACGAGGGTGCGCGGCGGGGCCGCGGGCCCGGCGCGGAAGAGGGCGGATTTCCCGGACTCCGTCTGCCACGGCTCCTGCGGCACCGTCGCGACGCCGTCGGCCTTGGTGGGTTCACCGTGCTCTGCTGTGGCTGCCATCGGCCCTCACGTCTCGCACCCGGACCCGTCCGGGTTGTCGGTGTAGCCCGGTTCGACCCGGGTTGCTCGGGTACAGCGCCAAACAGCCCGTCAGTTTAGTGCAGCCGTGGGAGGGATCGGCGTTATCTCCGCATTCCGGCGCCGGCCGTCGCCCCACCTCGTCCGGGAGTCGCCGTCCCACCCCCGCGCCGTGCGGGCGTGCGCGCGGGCGTTCCTTGCCGTGTTCTCCGCGCCCGGGGCAAGGCGGGCCCGTGACCATACGGACGACACGTACCCAGGACGGCAGTGCGGGCGACGTCGACTACGGCGCGATCGGCTCCGGCTACTCCTCCTACCGCCGCCCGGACGAGCGGATCGCCCGGTTCCTGTCCGAGGCCCTGGGGGACGCCCGGACCGTCCTCAACGTCGGCGCGGGCGCCGGATCGTACGAGAGCGCGGCGCACGCGGTGACGGCGGTCGAGCCCTCGCGGTCGATGCGCGCCCAGCGGCCGGCGCAGCTGCCGCCGGCGATCGACGCCGTGGCCGAGGACCTGCCCTTCGCAGACGGGGAGTTCGACGCGGCCATGACGCTGTTCAGCGTCCACCAGTGGTCCGACGTGCGGGCCGGCCTGCGGGAAGTGCGGCGGGTGACCCGCGGGCCCGTGGTCGTCCTCACCTGCGACCCCGCCCGGGTCCGGGACTTCTGGCTGTACCGGTACGCGCCCGAGGTCCTCGATACGGAGGCCCGCCGCTACCCGGACATCGGGGAGCTGACCGCCGCACTGGGGGGCACGGGGACGGTGCGGACGGTGCCCGTCCCGCTGGACTGCACGGACGGGTTCAACGAGGCGTACTACGGGCGCCCGGAGATGCTCCTCGACCCTGCGGCCCGCCAGGCCTGCTCGGCGTGGAGCTTCGTCGACGACGCGGTCCGCGAACGCTTCGACGGGACCCTGCGGCAGGACCTGGAATCGGGCGCCTGGGACGAGGAGTACGGCCACCTGCGCGGCCAGGGTGCGTACGAGGGGTCGCTCGTGGTCGTGCGCGCGACCCCGTAACCCCGCCACCGACCAGCGGAGGCCGTCAGGCGGGCATCAGCAGCAGGGGCACCGGGCCGCCTTCGATCCAGTCGGGCGGGACGACGGCCAGCGCGTCCGCCACGGCCGCACCCCGGAGGAACGCCGCCCCGTGCCCGTCGGCGACCCTGGCCCCGGCACCGTCCCACGCGACGGGGACCAGACGGGTCAGTCCGGGCGCGGGCCGGACCGCGCCCCGTACGGGCACCTGCGGCAGGGGTTCGAGGGCGCGGCCGGACAGGCCGCCGAGCAGCGGGCCGAGCAGGGTGTGGGCGGCGGCCAGGGCCGCGTACGGGTTTCCGGGCAGCCCCACCACCCAGCGGCCGGCGCCCAGCCCGGCGAGCAGCATCGGGTGTCCGGGGCGGCAGGCGACGGTGTCGACGACCGTCCGGGCTCCGGCCTCGGCCAGCAGCCGGCGCAGCTGGTCGGTGGCGCCGACGGAGGTGGAGCCCGTGACCACGACGACGTCGACGTCCCGCATCCCGTGCACGGCCTGCGACAGCAGCCCGGCCGGTCGGTCGGGGACGTGCCGCGTGTGGCGGGTCTCGCCACCGAGGGAGGTGACCAGCGCCGGGAGGAGCGGCCCGAGGGCGTCGCGCACCCGTCCGGGGCGCGGCCGGCCCGTCCGGTCCAGCTCGTCCCCCGTGATCAGCACGCCGACCCGGGGGCGCGGCCGCACCGCCAGCGCGTCGTGGCCGCAGGATGCGGCGAGGCCGAGCAGCGCCGGCCCGATCCGGCTGCCCGCCGGTGCGAGACGGGCGCCGGCCGGGGCGTCCTCGCCGGCCCTTCGGACGTGGCGGCCCGGCGGCATCGCGGGGCCGGAAACCCGGCCGTCGTCACCGACCGCGGCCGACTCCAGCGGCAGCACGGCGCCCGCCCCACCCGGCACCACGGCCCCGGTGGATATCGCCGTGCACTCCCCCGCGCCGAGAACGCCCTCCCAGGGGGCACCCGCCCGAACGGTGCCGCGGACGCGCCACGGCCCCGGGCCGGCGACGGCGTAGCCGTCCATGGCGGCCGTGTCGAACGAAGGCAGCGGATGCAGGGCGCACAGGTCCTCGGCGAGCGTGAGCCCGGCGGCTTCCCGCAGCGGCACCGCACGGGCGGGCACCGGCCGGGACGGCGCACCATGGGCCAGGACCCGGGCGTGCGCCCAGGACACGGCGGGGGACGAAGCGCAGGATCGGGCAGTGGCGGGCGGCGTGGGGGCCGTGACGGTTGCGGGAGGCATGGACAGACTGTCGGGCTGCCGCGTTTCCGGGCGCTGCCGTCGGGATTGCCGTTGCGCTCCGACTCCCTCACGGCTCCCGTCTCCCGGATGTGAACCCGCGCCCGCTTCGGCCGTGATCAGCCCTCCACGAGGGACCGGGCGACGCAGCCGCCCGGCCCGCTCGCCCCCGGGCGCCGCTGTCCAGCGGAAGTGCGCCGTACGCCGGGCCTGTCCACACTGGCAGGATGAGGCACACGCCTGCGGTTCTGCTCTGCACGGCCGGCCTGATCGGCGCGGCCCTCCCGGCCGGACCCGGCGGGGCGCCTGAGGTCCCGACGTCGCCGGCCCCGACCTCGGCCGCGGCGGCGCCCCGCCCCTGCGTCACGTCGCGGACCCCCACCAGCGGCGACGGTCGCCAGGTCCTGGCCGTCGCGGAGCGGGCCAAGCGGGAGTTCGGCCTGAACTCGGTGGTCCTGAAGGTCTCCTCCCGTGGCCGTGAGGTGCTCACCACGGCCCTCGGCGAGTCGATGACGGGGGTCCCGGCCCAGCCGTCGATGCACTTCCGCACCGGTTCCGTGGGCATCGTCTACATGGGGACGATCCTGCTGCAGCTCGTCCAGGAGGGCAAGGCCTCGCTCGACGACCCGGTGTCCCGCTGGCTACCGGACGCGCCGCACGGCTCCGAGATCACGCTGCGGATGCTCGGCGCGTCCACCTCGGGCCTGCACGACTACGTCACGGACCCGAAGTTCCTCGCGGAGTACGAGGCGGCGCCGTTCCGCGCATGGACCCCGGAACAGGTCGTCGGGATGGCTGCGGCGCGCCCGCTGCTGTACGAGCCGGGCACGAACTGGAGCTACTCGCACGCCAACTTCCTGCTCCTCGGCGCCGCACTGGAGAAGATCAGCGGTACGCGCCTGGACCGGCTGATCGCCCAGCGCATCAGCGCCCCGCTGGGCCTGACCCAGACCAGCAACCAGTACACGCCGCAGATCCCGCCGCCCGTCCTGCACTCCTTCACCTCCGAGCGCGGCACCTACGAGGAGTCGACGTTCTGGAACCCCTCGTGGACCACGGCCCCCGGTGCGGTGCTCGTCCAGGACATCTGCGATCTGGAACGGTCGGCCCGCGCCGTCGGAACCGGCGAACTCCTGTCCCCGAAGTACTTCCGGACCCAGCTCGACCCGGGCACGGTCGGTCTGGGGAAGGCGACGCCCTCCTGCCCGGCCAGTGTGTGCCTGGCCAACACGCAGGCCCGGCACTTCGGCCTCGGGGTGATCGTCGTCAACGGGTGGATCCTGACGAACCCGTCCTTCTCCGGGTACGCGGCCGTCCAGGCCTACCTGCCGGCGCGGCAGCTGTCCATCGCGGTCAGCGTGACGCAGGGGCCCAAGAGTCCCGAGGGCAATTCTGCCCAGGTCATCGCGGGGCGCATCGCCGCTGCCCTCGCTCCCGGACATCCCCTCAGGGTGCCCTGAGCCCTTCCAAGCGTGTTCTCACCGGTCTGCGGTCTGCCGTGCGCGACCATACGGACAAAATACCCAAACAGGAAGAAGGATGGACATGTCCGGCAGCGAGAGCGAGAACCCGGCAATCCCCTCCCCGGTCCCCACGCAGACCCGGCCCATGACCAACCAGGACTGGTGGCCGAACCAGCTGGACCTTCAGGTCCTGCACAAGAACTCGCCCCTCGCCAATCCGCTGGGCGGGGACTTCGACTACGCGGAAGAGTTCAAGACCCTCGATGTCGATGCGCTGAAGCGGGACCTCTTCGCGGTGATGACGACGTCACAGGACTGGTGGCCGGCCGACTACGGCCACTACGGGCCGCTCCTCATCCGGATGAGCTGGCACGCCGCGGGCACCTACCGCATCGCCGACGGCCGGGGCGGCGGCGGCGCCGGCGCCCAGCGCTTCGCCCCCCTCAACAGCTGGCCGGACAACGCGAGCCTCGACAAGGCGCGCCGGCTGCTCTGGCCGGTCAAGCAGAAGTACGGCCGGAAGATCTCCTGGGCCGACCTGCTGGTCTTCGCCGGTAACTGCGCCCTGGAATCGATGGGGTTCAAGACGTTCGGATTCGGCTTCGGCAGGGAGGACATCTGGGAACCCGAGGAAGTCTTCTGGGGGCCGGAGGACACCTGGCTCGGGGACGAGCGCTACAGCGGCGACAGGGAACTCGCGGTTCCGTTCGGCGCCGTGCAGATGGGCCTGATCTACGTGAACCCGGAGGGGCCCAACGGAAACCCGGACCCGCTGGCCGCCGCCCGGGACGTCCGCGAGACCTTCGCGCGCATGGCGATGAACGACGAGGAGACGGTCGCGCTCATCGTCGGCGGCCACACCTTCGGCAAGTGCCACGGCGCGGTCGATCCCCGGTACATCGGCCCCGAGCCCGAGGGCGCCCCCGTGGAGCAGCAGGGCCTCGGCTGGCGGAACACCTACGGCACCGGCAAGGGCTCCGACACGCTCACCAGCGGACTGGAAGGCGCGTGGACCACCGAGCCGACGCGGTGGGACAACGGCTACCTGGACAACCTGTTCGGGTACGACTGGGAGCTGACGAAGAGCCCCGCCGGCGCGCACCAGTGGAAGCCGAAGGACCCGGAGGCGCAGGGCACCGTGCCCGATGCGCACGACCCGTCCAAGCGGCACGCCCCCATGATGTTGACGACGGACCTCGCACTGAAGCTGGATCCCGTCTACCGGCCGATCGCGCAGCGCTTCCACGAGCACCCGGACGAGCTCGCGACCGCGTTCGCGAAGGCCTGGTACAAGCTGCTGCACCGCGACATGGGGCCCGCCGCGCGCTACCTCGGCCCGTGGGTTCCCGAGCCCCAGCTGTGGCAGGACCCCGTCCCCGAACTCGACCACGACCTGGTCACGGACGAGGACGTCGCCGCCCTCAAGGACCGCATCCTCGGCTCGGGCCTGCCCGTCTCCCAGCTGGTCGCCACCGCCTGGGCCTCCGCGGCGAGCTTCCGCGGCACGGACAAGCGCGGCGGCGCCAACGGGGCGCGGATCCGGCTCGCTCCGCAGAGGGGCTGGGAGTCCAACGACACGCCCGAAGCGGCCGCGGTGCTGCAGACCCTGGAGGGGATCCAGCAGGAGTTCAACGCCTCGCAGTCCGACGGGACGAAGGTGTCGCTGGCCGACCTGATCGTCCTGGGCGGGTGCGCTGCCGTCGAGCAGGCGGCGCGGAACGCGGGGCACGACGTCAGGGTTCCGTTCACGCCGGGACGCACGGACGCCTCGCAGGAGCAGACGGACGTGGAGGCGTTCGCCGTGCTGGAACCGAGGGCGGACGGGTTCCGCAACTACGTGCGGGCCGGGGAGAAGCTGCCGCCGGAGACCCTGCTCCTGGACCGGGCCAACCTCCTGACGCTGACCGCGCCCGAGATGACCGTACTGGTCGGCGGGATGCGCGTACTGAACACCAACTTCAGGCAGTCCCCACGCGGTGTCTTCACCGACCGCCCCGAGACGCTGACCAACGACTTCTTCGTCAACCTGCTGGACATGGGCACGGAATGGAAGGCGTCCGCCACGGTCGAGAACGAGTTCGAAGGCCGGAACCGGGCCACGGGCGAGGTCAAGTGGACTGCGACCGCCGTCGACCTCGTCTTCGGCTCGCACTCACAACTCCGGGCCATGGCCGAGGTCTACGCGTCCGCGGACGCGGGCGAAAAGTTCGTACGTGACTTCGTCGCCGCTTGGGACAAGGTCATGAACCTCGACCGGTTCGACCTCGCCTGAGCCCGCCGCCCGGGTCGGCCGGGCCCCCCGGGTGGATCCGGACCCCCGGGTCGGCCGGGCGTGCCCCCGGCGGACCCGGACCCCGGGCCCACCCGAACACCCCGAGCACCCCGGCCGGGGGCCGCCCCGGGTACGTGGGTCGCCCGGCTCAGTCCTCGGGCAGGACGTTGCCGTCCTCGTCGAGCGGCAGGTGGATCCGCGCCGGATCCTGGGTGTTGACGTCGGACGGGCGGGGACCTTCGGGCCCGTCGGGCCCCCACCGCAGCAGGCGGCGGGTGCGGGCGATCCGGTACACGGTGCCCTGGAACTCGAGCCGGTTCACGCGGCCGGCCCGGAGCCTGTCGGCGGCGTCGGCGTACGCCGCGAGCTCCGCGGCGTTGCGGTCCGCGTGCGCGCCGCCGCCCGCCGCCCGGCTGCGGGCGTCGGCGTGCACGTCCGTGCCGACGGGAATGAGGCCGCGCATCCGCGGCCACGCCCACGTGAGCGCGAAGTCCAGCGACCTGCGGGCGGCGTGCGCCGTCGGGTGCGGGCCGCTGACCGGCTTCCAACCGTTCCCGGACTGCTCCACCACCGCGAACGTGGGCGGCAGGAGCAGGACGTCCGGATGCGTGTCCAGCGCCCGTCGGGAGTCGGCGCTCACCGCTGCCGGGAACCGTTCGCCGACGTAGTGCAGGCCGCGCAGGGCCAGCTGCTCCAAGGCCTGGGTGGGGGTGACCGGGGCCTCCGGGTCGAGGACCAGGCCGTCGTCGAGCCGGGCCTCCGTGGCGTCGCGGCCCCAGTCCGGGACCGGGGGCTCGGGGTCGGTGGGGCGCGGCTCCTCGATGCCGCCCGGGCCGGCTCCCGCGTACTCCTCGGCGCGGACGATGCGGTACCGGGTGCCGCCCGCGACGAGTTCGTCGACCCGCTCGCTCTCCAGCCGGGCGACCGCCGCCAGGAGGTCGCGCCGCTCCGCCCTGTCCTCGGCCTCGTCCTTCGCACGGAACCACAGCCGCGAGTTGAGGCCGTCGCGTGCCTGCTGCGGGCAGCCGTCCGCCACGGCGAGCACCACCCGCCACCGCGGCCCGTCCCCGGGGCCCTGTGCCGCCACCCCGAACAGCGGGCCGCGAACGGCCACCTCGCCCGCACGCGCCACGGCGTCGACGGCGTCGGCTTCCACTGCGGCTTCCACCGGCTCCACCGGCACGCGCACCACCATCGGCCGCGACCGGCCGGGCCCTGCATCCCCACGGTCCATGCCCCCATCCTGCCCACGGAAGCGGGCGGGGCGTGGCGGATTCGCGGTTCCTACCCCCCGCGGGGGCCCCGGAAGGTACGGGACTACCGCCCCTGCGCCCCCGCGTCCCCGGCGCAGCCGGGGCACAGGCCCCGGTAGACCACGTCGGCCCGGGCGACGGTGAAGCCGAACCGTTCGGAGGCGGGCAGGTCGGCGAGCGGGTCGCCCGCCGGGTGGACGTCCCGGATCTCGCCGCAGCCGGAGCACACCAGGTGCTGGTGGGGGCGGTGCGCATGCGGGTCGTAGCGTCTGGCGCGGCCGTCGGTGGTCACCTCTGCCACCTCGCCGAGCGCGACGAGCTCGCCGAGGGTGTTGTAGACCGTTGCGCGGGAGACCTCCGGCAGCCGGGCGGTCGCGCGTGCCAGCACCTCGTCCGCCGTCAGGTGGACGTGTTCGCCGTCGAGTACTTCCGCCACGACCCGGCGCTGGGCAGTCATGCGCCAGCCGCGTCCGCGAAGCCGCTTCACCAGGTCGCTCATGCCCCTCCAGCCCAAAAGCGCATCGTTCGACTAATGAACCCGTACAGATTTGGTTGCCGCATTGACTTGGACTTGGTCCATCGTAGGATCGGTTCCGGCGACAACCAAGGGACAGGACGGTCCCGGAGAAGGAGCTCGCCGCTTCCCCCTGCTCCACCTTTCGCATTTCCCGTGGTCCGCCCAGTCCGGAAGGATTCCGAGGATTCCCATGCCTGAGAACGATGAAGCAATCGTCGTGGACGCGAAGACGGAAGGCGCCGGAGGCTGCCCGGTCGCGCACGAGCGGGCCCCGCACCCGACCCAGGGCGGCGGGAACCGCCAGTGGTGGCCCGAGCGGCTCAACCTGAAGATCCTCGCCAAGAACCCGGCGGTGGCCAACCCCCTCGGTGAGGGGTTCGATTACGCCGCGGCGTTCAAGACCCTCGACCTGCCGGCGGTGAAGCGGGACGTCGCCGAGGTGTTGACCACCTCGCAGGACTGGTGGCCGGCGGACTTCGGCCACTACGGCCCGTTCATCATCCGGATGGCCTGGCACAGCGCGGGCACGTACCGGATCAGCGACGGCCGCGGCGGCGCCGGTGCCGGCCAGCAGCGCTTCGCCCCGCTGAACAGCTGGCCCGACAACGCCAACCTCGACAAGGCCCGCCGCCTGCTGTGGCCGGTGAAGAAGAAGTACGGCCGCAGCCTGTCCTGGGCCGATCTGATGGTCCTCGCCGGCAACGTCGCCCTGGAGACGATGGGCTTCGAGACCTTCGGCTTCGGCGGCGGCCGCGCGGACGTCTGGGAGCCCGACGAGGACGTCTACTGGGGCCCGGAGACCACCTGGCTCGACGACCAGCGCTACACCGGGGACCGGGAGCTGGAGAGCCCCCTCGGCGCGGTCCAGATGGGCCTGATCTACGTCAACCCGGAGGGGCCGAACGGCAACCCCGATCCGATCGCCGCGGCCCGCGACATCCGCGAAACGTTTCGCCGGATGGCGATGAACGACGAGGAGACCGTCGCCCTCATAGCCGGCGGCCACACCTTCGGCAAGACCCACGGCGCCGGGCCCGCGGACCACGTCGGCGCCGACCCCGAGGCCGCCCCCATCGAACAGCAGGGCCTGGGCTGGAGCAGCTCCTACGGCACCGGCAAGGGCGGCGACACGATCACCAGCGGCCTCGAAGGCACCTGGACCACCACCCCCACCGCCTGGGACAACAGCTTCTTCGAGATCCTCTTCGGCTACGAGTGGGAGCTGTTCGAAAGCCCGGCCGGCGCCCAGCAGTGGCGGCCCAAGCAGGGAGCGGGGGCCGGTACCGTCCCCGACGCCCACGACGCGTCGAAGAGCCACGCCCCGACGATGTTGACGACCGACCTCTCGCTGCGCTTCGACCCGGTCTACGAACCGATCTCGCGACGCTTCCTGGCGGACCCCGCCGCGTTCGCCGACGCCTTCGCCCGGGCCTGGTTCAAGCTCACCCACCGCGACATGGGCCCGGTCGTGCGCTACCTCGGCCCCGAGGTCCCGTCCGAGACGCTGCTGTGGCAGGACCCGCTGCCCGAGCGGACGCACGAGCCCGTCGACGCCGCGGACCTCCCGGACCTCAAGGCACGGATCCTCGACTCCGGCCTCACCGTCTCCGAGCTGGTGTCCACGGCGTGGGCGGCGGCCTCGTCCTTCCGCGGCAGCGACAAGCGTGGCGGCGCCAACGGTGCGCGCATCAGGCTCCAGCCGCAGAGCGGATGGGAGGTCAACGAGCCCGACCGGCTGACGGCGGTGCTCCGGACCCTGACCGGGATCCAGGAGTCCTTCAACGCGGGCAGGACCGACGGCAAGCAGGTCTCCCTCGCCGACCTGATCGTCCTCGCCGGCAACGCGGGCGTCGAGGCGGCGGCCAAGGACGCCGGCTTCGACGTGGAGGTCCCCTTCACACCGGGCCGTGTCGACGCCACGCAGGAGCAGACGGACGTCGAGTCGTTCGCCGCGCTCGAACCGACCGCGGACGGATTCCGCAACTACCTCGGCAAGGGCAACCGGCTGCCCGCCGAGTACCTGCTGCTCGACAAGGCGAACCTGCTCACGCTGAGCGCCCCCGAGCTGACTGTCCTCGTCGGCGGCCTGCGCGTCCTGGGCGCGAACCACCAGCAGACGCAACTCGGCGTCCTCACGGCGACGCCCGGCGTCCTGACGAACGACTTCTTCGTCAACCTGCTCGACCTGGGCACGACGTGGAAGGCGACGACGGAGGACGCGCACGCCTTCGAGGGCCGCGACGCCGCCACGGGCGAGCTCAAGTGGACCGGCAGCCGTGCCGACCTCGTCTTCGGGTCGAACTCCGAGCTGCGCGCGCTCGCAGAGGTCTACGCCAGCGACGACGCCCGACGAAAGTTCGTGGACGACTTCGTCGCGGCGTGGAGCAAGGTGATGGACCTGGACCGCTTCGACGTCGTCTGACGGCCTCGGCCCCCGTCCGAGGACGGGGGCCGGCTCCCGGCCCCGGGCCGGGCCGGACGGCCGCCGCGCCGACCGGCCCGGACGCGGCCCACCTCCTCCCCCGGGTCCCCGGGTGGCCGCCCGCCCACGGGGCTGCGGCGGCCCCAGCGGGAAGGAATGCCGTTCGGCTGGTAGGAAGGGTACGGAGGAACCGTGCCATGAACCGGACCGACTGGCTGCTCACCCCGCCCGAGCGCGGGAACCCCGCCACGCGCATCGACCGGCGCCGCCCCGGGGGCGCCGCCTGGTCGGAGGGCAACGACGCCCGGCCCCTCGTGCACGGCGCCGCGTACTTCGCGGAGCTGCTGGAGCGGATCGACGGCCAGCGTGAGGGCGACCTGCTGCTGTTCACCGACTGGCGCGGCGATCCCGACGAACGCCTCGCACGGCACCACCCCGGCCGGGACGGTGCCGACCGCCACGGCACCGAGATCGCCACCGTCCTCTCCCGTGCCGCCGAGCGCGGCGTCATCGTCAAGGGCCTCGTCTGGCGCTCCCACCTCGACCGCTTCCAGTTCAGCGAGACCGAGAACCGGCACCTCGGGGAGAAGATCGAGAACGCCGGCGGCGAATGCCTCCTCGACATGCGGGTGCGCCCCGGCGGCTCGCACCACCAGAAGATGGTCGTCCTGCGCCACTCCGGCCGCCCCCTGCTCGACGTCGCCTACATCGGCGGCATCGACCTGTGCCACAGCCGCAACGACGACACCAGCCACCTCGGCGACCCCCAGTCCATGCCGATGGCCGGCGCGTACGGGCCGCACCCGCCCTGGCACGACGTCCAGCTGGCCCTCCGCGGCCCGGTCGTCGGGGACATCGAGGCCGTCTTCCGCGAGCGGTGGCAGGACCCGTCACCGCTGTCCCGCAGCCCGCTCACCCGCCTCAGGGAGCTCCTGCACCACGAGGACACCGACGCGGACTCCCTCCCGCCGCAGCTCCCCGACCCCGAACCCTGCGGCACCCACACCGTGCAGGTGCTGCGCACCTACCCGAACCGGCTGCTGCGCGGCTACCCCTTCGCCCCCGACGGCGAGCGCAGCATCGCCCGCGGCTACCTCAAGGCCCTGCGCCGGGCCCGCTCCCTGATCTACCTGGAGGACCAGTACCTGTGGTCGCCGCGCGTCGTGGCCTGCTTCGCCCACGCGCTGCGCGTCAACCCCGGGCTGCGGCTGATCGCCGTCATCCCCTCGCTCCCCGAACAGGACGGCCGGCTGACCCTCCCCATGAACCTGATCGGGCGGATCAACGCCCTGGACCGGCTGCGCGCGGCGGGGGGCCCGCGGGTCGCCGTCTACGGCCTGGAGAACCACGCCGGTACACCGGTCTACGTGCACGCCAAGGTGTGCGTCATCGACGACGTGTGGGCTTCCGTCGGCTCCGACAACATCAACCTCCGCTCGTGGACCCATGACTCGGAGCTCAGCTGCGTCGTCCTGGACGAGACCCCGGACCCGCGCCCGCCCCACGACCCGGGCGGCCTCGGAGACGGCGCCCGGGGCTTCGCCCGCCGCCTCCGCCTGGAACTCTCCCGCGAACACCTCGACCTCGATCCGGCGCCGCACGCCTCCGGCGGGGCCGAGCCCACCGACGGCGCACTCTGCGACCCGGGCGCCGCCTTCCACGCCTTCGCGGCCGCGGCGGCCGACCTGGACGCCTGGCACGCCGACGGCCGCCGCGGACCGCGCCCGCCCGGCAGGCTCCGCAGCTACCGGCCGCCGGACCTGGCGGCCACCTCGCGGGTCCTGGCAACCCCCCTGCACCACGTCCTCGTGGACCCCGACGGCCGCCCGCTCCGGCTCCGCCGCCGCAACGCGTTCTGACCCGGTTCGCGGGCCACCGGGCAGGTCACAGTCCGCACCCCTTCTGGACCCCGCGCCGGGTGTGTCACCCTGGCGAAGGACCGGGTCACCCATATGCCGTACGGCCCGGCGAACCGACGGGAATCGCCCACGCCCATGTCCCTGCCCTTCCTGCCCTTCCTGCCCCGTGCCGTACCCGCCGTGGTGGCCGGTGCCGCGACCCTCCTGCTGGCGGCCTGCACGCCCGAAGCCGAGGCGCGTACGGCTGCGACACCGGTCGCGGGGACGGCGGCCCCGGCTCCTGCAACCGCGACCACTACCTCGACCGCGACCGCTGCCAGCGCCTCGGGCCCGGCACCGCAGGCGTCCGCGCCGGCGGCGGCGACGGCGACGGCGACGGCTTCCGTGCGGACCGAGCCCTCGCAGTTGTCGATCCCGTCCATCGGCGTCTCCGGCCTGCGCGTGGAGCCGTACGCGGGCACGACGGACGACGCGCCCGGAACCCGTATCCAGGACCGCGGCGTCGCGGCCAGCCCCTACGGGGAGCGGGGCGGCGTCGGCCCCGGCCAGGTGGGCAACTTCCTGGTCACGGCGCACCGCCTGTCGGCCGGCGGGCCACTGCGGAACCTGCCGGCCCTGAAGGAGGGCGACACGGTCCTCGTGACCGCGGACGACGTCGTGTACACGTACGAGATCGTCGCGACCCGCTCCACGTCCTTCCGGTCCGCGGCCTCGCTGAACGAGCAGCGCGCGGCCGTACCCGGCGCTCCGGGTCGGACCCCCACCCAGGCCATGATCACGATTTCGACGTGTGCCACGCCGGAGGACCACGCCGTGGGCAACTACTGGACCGACGCGCAGGGCAATCCCGAGCACCGCATCGACAAGATAGGCGTGCTGCGCAAGACCTCCGCGGCGTCGAGCTGATCGACCCGACCGGGTCGGCACCGCAACGACGGGGCCCCGGTCGCCACCCGGCGCCCGGGGCTCCGGCCCGCCGTGGGGAGGAGCCGGTCAGTGGTCGGCGCTGAGCGGTCAGCGGTCCACGCCGACGGCGGTCCACGCCCGCGCCACCACGTCCGCCGGCAGGCCCAGCTCACGGGCGGCGCCGAGGGTCGCGAAGCGGAACGCGGAGAAGTTCGTGGTCCTGGCGGCGTAGCCCATCAGGCCCTTGTACCAGATGCGTCCGGCCCGCTCCCAAGCGTTGCCGCCCAGCTCGGTCGCGACCAGGTAGAACGCGCGGTTCGCGATCCCCGCGTTGAAGTGGACGCCCCCGTCCTCGTCGACGGCCTCGTCGTACTCCGCCATGTGGACCGCCTGCTCGAACCGCGCGGGGTCCCGGAGGGAGCCGATGGGCTCGCCGGAGGGCAGCAGGCCCCGGCCGAACAGCCAGTCCGAGTCCGCCGCGGTCTGCTCCAGGGCGTACTGCCCGGTCAGGAGACCGAAGACGTTCCCGAGCGAGACGGCGAGCGCGCCGGGCTGACCGTAGGTCTCCAGCTCGGCGGTGTGCTGGATGATGCCGATCGTGTACTGCGCGGCGACCACGTCCAGGGCCGGGGCTCCGCCGTCACCGACCACGATGCGCGAGCCCTGCCAGACGGCGCCCGGCCCTCCGCTCCGGAGGACCGCCTCCACGGGGCCGCCCCGGCCGTCGATGGCGTTGCGCCCGTACACCGTGCGGAAGAAGTCCCAGGTCGCACCGAGGGCGTCGTAGGCACCGTCCAGCAGCGCGTCGCCGCTCGGCGCCCCGCCCTCCTCGCGCACCAACGCCGGGCTGTCGGAGTCTTTCCGGCCGTCGAATATCCGGCGTACCGGACGTACAGATGCACTCTCAGTCATGATCGCCATGCTGACAGGGCAGCGGCCGCCGCCCCAGCGGCATCCGACCGATCAGTCAGGTCGGGCCACTGGGGTGGCGGCGTGGACGGGGCTCGGCGGCTCCCGGAGCCGGGGGTGCTCAGGATGCTTCGGTCGGGGTGTCCTCCGCGTCGTCGGGCTTGCCCCCGCCGGGTTCGGCGGGGGGCGGGCCGCAAGGGGCCTTGACGCACTGCCACTCCTGCGTCTTGGGGAGCTTCACACCGGTGTCCCCGGAGGAGCCTTTGCCGGGACGGTTCTCGCCCCACGTGCCTTCGCCCTTCTTGCCCGTCCCGCCCTTGCCGGGAGGCGGGCCGCAAGGGGCCTTGACGCAGTGCCACTGCTGCGTCTTGGGGAGCTTCA
>NZ_JBHWJJ010000124.1:0-25975 GCF_042732005.1 Streptomyces sp. NPDC059851
CGACCAAGGAGTCGCGGGCGGCCGGCACGTGGTGGTCCCGCCGCGTCGACAGCCCACCCCCGCACCGATCGGGACCCCGCCGCCCCCGCACCCGCACCCGCACGGCCCCGTGACCGTCCCCACCCACACCCCCGCCCCCACCCACACCCACACCCCCGCCCCCGCCCCCGCCCCCGCCCCCAAGGAATGACCGTGTCACAGCCCGTTTCCTACTCCGGGTGGCAGTCGGAGACCACCGGCTTCATGGGCCGCCTGTCCGGCCCCGGCTTCGCCATGGTGGCCGCGGCCGCACTGATCGCGACCCTGCCCTTCAACGTCGGCTGGCAGAGCGCCTTCCTGTGCCTGCCCCTGTCGCTGTCCCTGCTGGCCCTCGCCTTCGGGCGGGTCATGGGGCTCAGCGCCGACGAATGGATCTCCCTCGCAGTAAGGCACCAGATTTCCGTGGCTACCCGACGCAATCTGTTCTTCTCCGGCGCCTTCGCGCCCCGCTCGTCGAAGACCGGCCGCCAGCCGATGGACCTGCCCGGCACCCTGGCCCGTCTGCGCATCCTCGACGCCCCCGACGGGCTCGGTGGGCAGCTCGGCGTCGTCCACGACCCCGTCGCCGGAACGTACAGCGCGATCGCCCGCATCACTTTCCCCGGCCTCGCCCTCGTCGACACCGACCAGCAGGCCGCCCGGGTCGCGGCGTGGGCGGCGTTCCTGCGTACGTACTGCACCGAGGACTCGCCGCTGACCCGTATCGCCGTCCACCAGCGGTGCCTGCCCGACGACGGCGCCGCCCTGGCCGGCTGGACCTCCCGGCACATCAGCGCGGACGCCCCGGACGCCGCCGTCACCGTCCTGTCGGAGCTCATGGACAGCGCCGGACCGGCCGCGACCGCCCGCGAGACGTACCTGACGGTCACCCTCTCCGCCTCCCGGGCCCGCCTGGCCGTCAAGGGTGCCGGTGGCGGGCAGACCGGTGCCGCCGCCGTCCTGGTCCGCGAACTCCACGCGATGGGGCAGGCACTGGCCACCGCGAGCCTGCAGGTCGTCGAGTGGCTGTCGCCCCGCATGGTCGCCCAGACCGTACGAACCGCGTACGACCCGGAGGCGCAGCAGATGCTCGCCACCCGCAATGCCGCCGCCGAGCTGCCCGGCTGGTCGGGGACCGGCCCGGGCCTCGACCCCGACCTGGCCGGCCCCGCCGCGGCCGAGACGGCGTGGGGCGCGTACCGGCACGACGGGGCGTGGTCGGTGTCGTACCAGGTCCGTACGTGGCCGCAGTCCGACGTGTACGCGACCGTGCTGCAGCCGCTGTTGCGGCCCCGGCAGAACGCCCGCCGGTCGCTGACCATGCTCTACGAGCCGATCGGCCCGCGCCGGGCCCGCCAGGAACTGGCCCGTGACAAGGCCAAGCGGTCCTCCGCCCGGCACCTGCGGGCCAAGACCGGCCGGGACGAGAGCGAGGACGAACGCCGTGAGGAATCCGTCGCCCGCGCCCAGGACGCCGCCCGCGCCGCGGGCCAGGGCGTCGTCCGCATGACCGCCGTCCTGACCGTCACCGTCACCGACTTCGACGAGATGGAGACGGCCTGCGCCGAGCTGCAGGCCGACGCGGCGGCCTCCGGGCTGGAGGTCCGCCGCATGTGGGGCGCCCAGGACACCGGCTTCGCCACCGGCGCCCTGCCGCTCGGCCAGGGCCTGCCCGACCGGCGGACGGGGTTCTGATGGGCCGCCCGTTCTCCCGCCGCCGCCCCGTCGGCGACACCCTGCTGGAGGCCATGGGCATGGACGAGGCCGCCGGCCTCGCCGAGCGGCCGCCCGCACCGGTGCCGGCGCAGCCCACCGCGCGCCAGATGCGCCGCGCCCGCCTCCTGGAGGATCCCGAGACGTCGATGCGGGTCGCGCCGCGCAAGGGTTGGACCCAGCCGTTCGCCGGTCGGGCCGCAGCCCTGCCCCGCGGGGAAGTCGTCCGCGCGGACACCGCCAATGTCGCAGGGCTGTACCCGTTCCTGCACGCCGGCAGCCTGCCGCCGATGGGGGCCTACATCGGCCAGAACACGTTGACGATGCAGGCGTTCAGCGCGCACCCCGCGGTGTGGGTGAAGGAGGGCCTGTGCACCAACCCGAACGTCATGATCACCGGCATTCCCGGCTCGGGCAAGTCCGCACACGTCAAGGCCCTGGCCCTGCGGCTGATGGCGTTCGGGCACCGCACCCTGATCGCCGGCGACGTGAAGGGCGAGTACGCGGCGCTGTGCGAGCACCTGGGCGTGGAGCCCGTACGCCTCGGGCCCGGCCTGCCCGGCCGCCTCAACCCCCTCGACGCCGGCCCCCTCGGCGCGGGCCTGGACCTGGTGGAGGACCCGGCCGAGCTGAGGGGACGGCTCACGGAAATCCACCGGCGCCGACTGACGCTGCTGAAGGCCCTGTTGGAGCTGCAGCTGCGGCGGACCCTGGACCCGCAGGAGGAAGAAGCCCTGGACGTCGCCGTCCGGGAGGTCACCGGCGAGCTGCACGGTGCGGGCGCCACCCGCCTGGCCGTCCCCACCCTCCCGCTCGTCTACGACCGGCTGCGCGACCCCACCGACGCCATGGCCCGCGAGCTGCGCATCCGCGACGGCGACATCCAGCGGGCCCGGGAGGCCATGGCCTCCATCCGCTCCGCGCTCGGCGCCATGGTCAGCGGCCACCTCGGCGGTCTCTTCGACGAGGAGACCTCGATCGGCCTGGACTGGGACGCGCCCATCCAGTCCGTCGACATCTCCGCCCTGCAGGAATACGGCGACGAAACCGTCGCCATGGTCCTGTCCTGCGTGTCCACGTGGGCCCAGTCCGCCATCGACCAGCCCGGGCAGCGCCCGTGGATCGTCGTACGGGACGAACTGTGGCGGCAGATGCGCTCCGGCGGGGCGACGATGGTCAAGAAGATCGACGCCGACCTGCGCCTGTCCCGGGCCACCGGCACCATCCAGGTGCTGGCGACCCACCGCCTGTCGGACTTCGAGTCGGTCGGCGCGGCCGGCTCGGAAGCCGTCGCGATCGCCCGCGACCTGATCGCCTCCTGCGAGACCCGCATCCAACTCGCCCAAGACACCCGGCCCTTGCAGATGACGCGCGAGGCCATCGGCCTGACCGACTCCGAATGCGGGCTGATCGGCTCCTGGGGGGCGGGCCAGCGCGGGCGTGCCCTGTGGAAGGTCGGCCGAGGCGGCGGATCCCACGCCGTCCAGCTCGTCCTCTCCCGCACCGAGGAGCGGCTGTTCGAGACCGACGAGAGGATGGTGGTCTGACGCGGCCGGGCGCGGCCCGGCGCGGCCTGGACGGCAGCAGCTGCTGGCGGCGTACGGGGCCGGTGCGGCCGTCCCCGGCGGCGGTTCCGTCCGTCCTGCTGCCGGGTCTAGCTGGATGCCCGTGCTGCCATGCGTACAGTGGAGTGCGGGCCTCCCCGGGAGGACCGCCAAGGGGACGGGGGGCTTCGGGATGGTCATGAACAAGGCAGCCAGGGCCGAATGGTGGAACGGCCTGCCGGCGGGGATCCGCGAGGAGATCGACGGCTACGTCCTCCAGGACGCCTTCCTCGGGGCCGTGCGCGTCATCGTGGACGTCGGCCTCGTTTCCCACGGCATCGGGGTCGGCACCGCCCAACTGATCGCCGACGACCGTTACGTCCATTACGGAGACCGGATCGCCCGCAGCCCGGAGAGCCCCCTGGACCTGGAGTCCCTGGCCCACCGGGCTGCCGGGTGCGCCGGCCGCATCCTGGTGATCGAGGCGGTCTGGGACGGCGACACCGTCCATGACTGGTTCGTGCGGTTGTTGGCCGTCACCGCCGACCCGGTGGAGGAGGCGGAGCTGGCCACCGTCTACCGTTCCACGGCCGAGCGGTACCTCGGGACGGCCGGGGACGGCAACCCGCGCCACCCTGCCGCCGTAGCCGCCGAGCGTGCGGGCAGCGCCTTGGCCGCCCACCTCTCGGTCCCGTTCCACTTCGCCAGCCCGGACACCCCCGACGACGACGCCCCCCGCTGGCGGCCCTGAGCAGCCGCAGCCACCGCGCGGAACCAGGTGTCGGGCTCCTGGCTGGATGCAGTCGGCCGGATGCCGTATGCTTGATCTTGAGCTCGCGGCCGGGACGAACGGCTGTGGGACTGGCGTTGGTGGTCCAAGGAAAGGCACCCCACTTCCTGTGGGGGGATGCAGGTGCAAGGCCTGCCCAGCGCTCGATCAAGGCCCCGGCCTCCCAAGGGAGACCGGGGCCTTCTTGCTGTGGGGATGCTGCGGAGCCTCGTGGCCGGGTCATCCTGGCCGGGCCGGGCAACCCGACCCGACGCTGACGAGGCGAGGGCGCCGTCAGTCGGACAGGGCTGATCGCCAGCGCCACGAGGTCAGCCGGGGCCGGCCTCCGAGTTCGCCGCGGCCCGTGCACCAGAGCAGGACCCGGGCCGGGTCGCCGGACGGGGCTTCCGGGAAGAGGCGTTGCAGGACCGCGGCACACGGCCGGGCCGGGGGCAGCCACGGAACGCCCAGGCCCTCGGCGATGTCGTGGGTGTGCAGCAGGACCTCGGCGACGCCCATCGCGGCGAAGCCCGCCGGGTCGCAGGGGCCCCAGTGCCAGGCCCGCACCTGCGGGTCGGCCGCCGACAGTGCGCCGACGAGCAGGCTGCCGGATGCGGCGACCACGCCCAGCACCTCGCGCGGCTCCGCTTCGGGGTGGACGACCAGGTCGAAGGGGAGGTAGGCATCGGCGGGCCGGGCCGCCACCTGACCGGCGTACGCCAGTAGATCGTGGGCCACGTGGGCGGCGGTCGCGCGGCAGTCCCACTCCAGTGGCCCCGCCCGCACCGACCAGTCCGCCTCGACGTACGGGTTGAGCGCCTCGCGCATGGCGGAGAGCGCCAGTTCCACGTCCCGGAAGTCCACACCGCCACCCATGTCGTGAGCGTAGCCCGCGCCCCGCCGGCAGGAACGGCGGCGAGCTCTAGTCGGACGGCGAACCGGACGCCCCGTAGCGTTGACAAGGCGCCTGCTCGCTTGCTCAGTTGCTCGCTCGCTCAGTTGCCGAGCAGGCGCCACAGCGTGAGCGCGAGTCGCGCCCGGGTGAGGCCCGTCGGGTCGGTGAGTTCGATGCCCAGGGTCCTCGCGATCTGGTCCAGGCGGCGGGCGACGCTGCTGTGGTGGAGGTGCAGGACGTCGGCGGCCTGGCGGAGGGAGCCGGCGGTGCAGTACGCGTCCAGGGTTTCCAGGTCCTCGGGCACGTCGGCGAGCCGGGCGATCGCGGCGACGTCCGCGTTCTCCCGCGCGGCCTCCTCCGGTATCCGGGCGAGCAGCGCCAGCGCGCCCAGTTCGTCGTGGTGGACGACCGGGCGTCGGGCCGTGGTGAAGCGCAACGCGGTACGGGCCTCCCGCCAGGACCGGTCCGGGCTGTCCGCGGCGCCGATCCCCGCCCGTACGCCCGCCGGGAACCGGGCCGGGTCCACACGGCCGGCCAGGACGACCCCCACCGCACCGAGCGGTGCCGCCTTCACCGGGCGGCCCGCGCAGACGAGCGCCCCGACCTGGTCGAGCGGTAGCTCCGACCGTACGGCGACGGCATGGACCGGCAGCCCGGCCGTGAACCCCAGGAGCCGCAACGCCCGGGCCCGGGCCGCCTCGTCGCTGTCGGGGCTGATGGCCAGTTCGACGAGGGCGGGGTCGGCCATGGTGGTGCGGGCCGGGCCGTACCGCTCGGCGGCGGCCGCGGCGGCGATGGCGAGCCGGTCCAGCAGCACCTCGTCGAGGGGGCCGGGCGGGCCGGGGCGTTCCAGCCAGACCGTGCCGATCTCCTCCTCGTCGAGGGTGATCGGCGCCGTGGTGGAGGCGGCGGTCCACGGCGGCGCCCCGGGCGGGGACGCAGCCCCGGGCGGGTACGGCGGGCCCGGCGGGGGTGGCGCCCCGGGCGGCGGTGCCTGGTTGCCGTCGGGCGCGATGCGGATCGCCCGCCCCGTGCCGTGGAGCCGGATCCCGGTCACGCACTCGGCGAGGCCCGCCGAGGCCCGGGCGAGCGCCGGCAGGTCGACCCGCCGGCGCATCAGGGTGTCGTAGAACGCGACGATGCGCATCGCGCCGTCGACGTACGGATCCAGTCCAGACAGCCGTACGGCCAGTGCCTCCATGGCAGCAGGATAGAAGGACGGGAGGTCCGGGCCGGGGCGCCGATCGGCGGGCGATCGGCACGGGACGCGCGACGGTTGGCGGATGACCGCCCCGGGGCGCGGCCGTGAGGATCGTCGTCATGGACCCCGAACTCGAAGCCTTCGTCCCGTTCCTCCCCGAGACCGACCTGAACGACCCGGAGGGCACCCGCAAGACGGTCGCCGCGCTGGTCGCCGCGAGCCCCCCGCCGGACACCTCGCGCATGGACGTCGAGGACCGTACGGTGCCCGCCGACCCCGACGTGGCGGTGCGCATCTACCGGCCGCACGGCGCGTCGCAGGGCGCCGTCGTCTGGCTGCACGGCGGCGGCTTCGTCTTCGGCGACCTGGACACCGAGCACCCGTGGGCCGCCCGGCTCGCGGACGGCTCCGGCGCGGTGGTCGTCTCGGTGGACTACCGCCGGTCGCCCGAGAACCGGTTCCCGGCCGCCCTGGACGACGCGTACGCCGTACTGCAGTGGACCGCCGAGCACGCGGCCGAACTCGGCATCGACCCGGCGCGGATCGCGGTCGGCGGCCACAGCGCCGGCGGCGGGCTCGCAGCCGCGGTGGCGCTGCGGGCGCGCGACGAACAGGGGCCGGCGATCTGCTTCCAGCTGCTCAACCAGCCCGGGCTCGACGACCGGCAGCAGACGTGGTCCGCCCGGAACTTCACCGACACGCCCTGGTTCACCCGCGACAAGACCACCGCGGCCTGGCGGCACTACTTGGGCTCCCGGCCCGCCACACCGTACGCGGCCCCCGCCCGGGCCACCGACCTGTCCGGCCTGCCGCCCGCGTACATCGCCACCGCCGAGCTCTGCCCGAACCGCGACGAGGACATCGCGTACGCGCTGCGGCTGCTGCAGGCGGGCGTACCGGTCGAACTGCACCAGTGGGCCGGCACCTTCCACGGCTCGCAGGCGATCCTCTCCGCCGACGTCTCGCAGCGGCAGAACACCGAACTCGCCGGAGCCCTGCGCCGCGCCCTGGCCGCGTGAGCGGCGGAAGCCGACGAGCAGCGGGAGGAGAAGCCCCCGGTGTCCCCATCAACCAGGAAAGGACGCATGTGATGAAGATCCGACTGGCAATGTGCGCGGGCGTGGCTGCGCTCGGCGTGTGCACGGGCACGGTGGCGACGGCCGCCCCCGTACCCCCCGCGGCGAGCGGAACGGCGGCCGCGCCTGCGACCGACGGCGGCGGCCCGGCCGGCCGCTTCGACCCCGTGAAGCTGCGGAGCGCATTGAAGGACGTCCATCGCGCCGGCATGCCGGGCGTGTTCGCCGAGGTACGCGACTCCGGCCGGACCTGGCGCGGAGCCTCCGGGGTCGCCGACGTCACGACCGGACGTCCCGTCAGGGCCGACATGAAGCACCGCGTCGGCAGCATCGCCAAGACCTTCACCGCCGCCGCGGTCATGCAGCAGGTCGAGCAGGGGCGGATCCGGCTCGACGCGCCGATCGGCGACCACCTGCCACACCTGGTGCCCGGGGAGCGCGGCCGGAAGATCACGGTCCGGATGCTGCTCAACCACACCAGCGGCATCCCCGACTACATCGTGTACGCGTTCCCGTCCCTGCAGGGTTTCCCGTCGCTGCCGGACATGTCGTCGAAGAGCCTGGACGAGAACCGCTTCCGGGAGTTCCGCCCGGCCGAGCTGATCGAACTGGGGCTCACTGCGCCGCCCACCGGCGAGCCCGGAGGCCCCACGGGCGTGTACTCCAACACCAACTACATCATCCTCGGCCAACTCCTGGAACGGGTGACGGGCATGAAGGCCGAGGCGTACATCACCCGCAACGTCATCGAACGCGCCGGCCTCCGCCACACCGAGTTCCCGGCCGGCCCGCGCATCAGGGGCCCGCACTCACGCATGTACGAGTCCTTCTTCGGCCTCCTCGACCCGCCGCGGGACTACAGCGTCTACACCAACTCCTGGGTCGGGCCGAGCGCCGGCCTGGTCTCCACGATGGAGGACCTGAACCGCTTCTACGCCGAGCTGCTCGACGGCAGGATCGTCAGCCGGTCCTCACTCGCGCAGATGCAGCAGACCCTCCCGGTCCGCGCCCTGGACGGATCGACGGTCCAGTACGGCCTCGGACTGCACGAGGTCGACGTCCCGGGCTGCGCCACCTTCTGGGGGCACGACGGCTCGGCGTGGGGAGCCGGGGCGATGTCCCTGACCCGGGCGGACGGCAAGCGCCAGATGTCGGTGGCGATCAACATGATGCGGTGGAACGAGCTGGACTCCGCGGGCCGTCCGCAGCCCCATCCCATCGATGCAGCGCTGAAGTCCCTGTACGGCCGGGCGATGTGCGACGACGACGGCGCCCGGGCTGCCGAGGGCCGGGCCGCGCAGGCCACCGCCACCCGCCCCTAACGGCCACCACCCGCCCCCACGGCCGCGGAGGAGGGTCAGTGGTCGTGGTGGGGGTGCACTCCTTCGCGGAGGTCGTCCAGGTGGCGGGCGGCGTCGTCAAGGCCGTGCTGCCGCCTGCAGCGCGCCGCGGCCGGACCGTTGGACGGCCTCATCCCCTCCCGGGAGCGGCGTACGCGGGCAGCGGTGCGATCCGCCGCTCGGCCGTGAGACCGTACGCCTCGGGATGCCGGTACCTGCCGCGCTCGTCGCCGTTCTTCGCGCTTTCCACGACGAGCGGGTTGGTGCGCGCGTACGGGTCCTGGCGGACCCCCGTCACCTGCCAGCACACGCGCGTCCCGGGTTCGCCGCCGGCGATGGCGAACCGGTTGCCCTCCAGCTCGCGCGCCACGTGCAGGCGCGGGGCTGCGCGGCCGATGGCGGTGAGCTGGTAGCGGAACCGCTCGTTGAGCGCCTGGAACCAGTCCGGCAGGACGATCTCGGCGCTGCCCGTGCCATCCAGGACGGCCTCACCGTCGTAGACGTTCTTCATCTCGTCGCTCTCGACCGCCGCATGGCTGAGGTACTTGTCCTCCGGCTCCAGCGGGTGGTCGATGGTGAACTCGAGGGTGCTCTTGGTCAGCTTTCCGTCCACCAAGACGTCGCCGCGGAACCAGGCGGCCTTGAATCCGCCGCTCGCGACCACGCCGTAGGTGGTCGCGCTGGTCGCGCTGACCGCCACACCCGTCTTGGAGAACGCGTTCACGGCGTGGCTGTTGTTCGCGCCGCCCTCCGTGCTGTTGCTCACCTCCAGCTGGGCGGCGAACGGCACCCATGAAGGGTCGAAGCTGCCGATGGTCACCTTGTTGCGCAGCACTGCGAGGCCATCGACATCCAGTTCGGGGTCGTCGGGCATGGTTCCGTCCTCACTCGGTGGTCCCGAATAGCTTCCACGCGCGCTGACGTGCGTGCCGGCACCGGCACGGGTACGCGCACGGCCACGGGCATCGTCCCAGCAGACGCCCCCCACGGCCCGGCGGCGCGCGGCGGGCACGGCACGGCCGCCCCGGGGTCAACGGAACTCGTGGACGACCTCGATCCTGCCGACGAGGTGGGCGTTGAACTCGTCCAGCTCCTCGGCCGGAACCCACAGCTCAAGGATGGTCCGCCCGCCGGCCTGCTGTACCGGGTACCGGCCCAGGAACTCCGAGTCGACCTCGAAGCGGGTGACGAAGCCGGCACCGCTGTGCTTGACGTTCCAGTCCCGCGCGATCTTGACCGCGTAGTCCTCGTCGAGCACCGGGTAGAAGATCGGCTGCTCCGGCAGCCGGGGCGGCCAGGCACGCCAGTCCAGCTCCCGGACCAATTCCAGCTCCTCGGGACCGGTGGGGCGCCACAGGGTCGTCGTTGCTCGCTGGTTGGTCATGGGGGATCGCTCTCTGAACTCGCCACACCGCTGGTGCGGCAGGCCGGAACACCAGACCGTACGCCGGCCCGATCGCAGCCGCCACGCACTTTCCACACGCCGGAGCGTCGGAAGAACGGTGGTGGCCGGATCGGATTACAGCGCGAGTTCGAGGTAGGCGGGTCGTCGGTCGGTGCGGGCCTCCAGGGCGCGGCACCATATGGCCAGGGCGAACGGCGGAACCATGTCCGGGGAGATGTCCTCGGGCAGGCAGAAGCGGATCTCGCCGATCTCCGCTTCCTGGAGGGTGATGGCCCGCTGCTGTTCCGGGGTCAGTCGGGGGCCGTCGAAGACGTAGAACACGTGCGATCCCTCCGCCCGCGTGACCCACGCGGTGACCAACAGGTCGCCGATCTCCAGGTCGAGGCCGAGCTCCTCGCGGACCTCGCGGCGGGCTGCCGCCGTGGGGAGTTCGCCCTCCTCCAGATGGCCGCCCGGCAGGTTCCACCGTTCCTTGTGGACCGGGTTGACGATGAGCACCCTGCCCCGTTCGTCCGTGAGGACGGCTGCGGCGGATGCCGTTGCCCTGGCGCGGTCGGTGGACGGGGCGGTCATGGCGTGCTCCTGGACGTGTGGTTGCTGCGGTTCGAGCTCAGCCGGTGCGGTACCTCCTCGCCCGGCTGGTGCCCGGCGGGCGTACCGCCGGGCGCATGGACATGATCCGGTACGGCGGCGTGTTCTGCCCCGGCGCGCACCCGCCCGGGTGGGCACCCGCCCGGGTGCGCCCCCGCCGCGGCGCCCCTGCCCCGGCGCGCTCCGGTCCGGTTCCGTGGCGCCGGCAGTCCCGCTGCGCCGGTCGGGCCGGCGCAGCGGGGCGGGGGCCGGGGCGTCGGCTAGCGGTCCTGGGAGAGGCGGACCAGTTCGGCGAAGGAGCCGTCCATGCGGACGAGTTCCTCGTACGTGCCCTGCTCCGTGATCCGTCCGGCGTCCAGGACGACGATGCGGTCGGCCAGACGGCAGTTCTCCATGCGGTGCGTGACGATCACGGTGATCCGGTCGTCCTTCATCTCCCGCAGCCCCGAGAAGACCATGTGCTCCCCGCGCGGGTCCATGGCCGAGGTCGGCTCGTCCATGACCAGCAGGCCGGGCTTGCGGTGGAAGGCACGGGCGCAGGCGATGCGCTGCCACTGGCCGCCGGAAGGCTCGTGGCCGCCCCAGAGGGAGCGGGCGAGGAGGGTGTCCAGGCCGCTGGGGTACGCCGCCACCGTCTCCTTCATTCCGACGGCGGTGAGCGCGTCCCAGACGGCGTCCTCGCCGCGCGGGTCGGGCTGGCCGAGGGTGATGTTCTCGCGGGCCGTGAAGGGCCAGTACCCGTACGACTGCGTGACGAGTCCGACGTGCCGCCAGGCCGAGCGCTGGTCGGCGTCCGCGGTCGCGACGCCGTCCCAGGAGACGGTGCCGGTGGTGGGGGCGGTGAGACTGGTGAGGAGGCGGATGAAGGTGGACTTGCCGGCGCCGTTCTCGCCGACCAGGGCGATGACCTCGCCGCGGTTGAGGGTGAGGTCGACCGGGCCGAGGGCGGGGGTGTCCTTGCCCGGGTAGGTGAACGTGGCCGCCTCCAGGCGGATCTTCTGCGGGGGGCCGAGCTCCTGCGGGCCCCGCGGCCCGGACTGCTCGGCGGCCTGCCGGATGAAGGCGGCGTAGTCCCCGAGGTAGAGGGCGTGCTGGAACATCGCGGCCCCGTACACGACGAGCTGGGACAGGGCGGCGGTGGAGGTGCGCATGGCGACGATGGCGGTGCCGGCCGCCCCGATCGCCATGAACCCGCCGATCACCAGGGCTCCCAGGCTCGCCCACGTCAGGACGGTGAACAGGCCCGACACGACGGCGGCGGTGAGGTAGACGGCCAGGTAGCGGGGCGCGGAGCTGACCATCTTGGAGTCGATGCGGGCGCAGACGGCGGCGTACCAGTGGTGGGCGTACGGACGCATGCTGTTGCCGCGCAGCTCGTCCGCGAGCTTGGGAGTGGTGAGGTGCCAGCGCATCATGTGGCGGATGTTGCGGGAGGCGATCGTCTCGTTGTGGAGCCGGTAGTCGAGGCGGGCGGCGAGTACGGAGCCCAGCCCGCGGGGGACGACGGACAGCAGGAGCAGCGGCAGCAGGACGGGGTGGACGACGGACAGGACGGACGCGACGGCGACCATGTCGATCAGGCCGCTGGTGAAGCCGAGCGCGTCCTGCAGCAGCATCCCGGAGCGGGCGGACCCCGTCTCGGCGGCCTCGGAGCGCTCGGTGAAGTCGGGGGCGTCATAGGCGGACAGCTCGACGTCCATGTGCGCGTCGACCATGGCGAGGTCGGCGATCGTGGACATGCCGGGGTTCAGGCGCCGGGCGGCGCTGCCGGCGGTGATGGACGCGAGCGCGCCCAGGGCGGTCATGGCGGCAGCGGCGGCCAGCGGCCAGGCGGCACCGGTGAGGCGCTGTTCGACGGTGCCGCCCGCGAGGAGGGGGCCCATCGCCCGGGACACGGCCGCGAGGGCGGCGGCGGTGCAGATGCCGCCGAGGACCTGGGCGCAGACGAGCCAGGTGAACGCGGTCCGGTTCACCGCCCAGGCCAGACGCGCGGTCTGCGCGAGCGCCGCGGGGACACGGCGGGCCATCTGCGCGAGCGAGAGCTGCTCCATGGTCTTGTTGTGCTGGCCCCAGGTGTACGTGAACTCCGGGGGTGCGGGGAGCGCGGGAGCGGCGGGCTGCGGTTCTTGGGCTGGGGCTGGGGCTTGGGCTTGGGCTGGGACTCGGGGTTGTTCCTGCTGCTGCGCCTGGTCCGGTTTCCGGAACATGGGTTCCTCCTCCAACTCGGCCAACTCGTCGATGAGGGCAGTCGGTTGCGCCCGCGTCGGCGGCACGGCGAAGAAGCCCCCGACCCCCGGTGCGGGGGAGGGGCGGGGTGCTGCCTGGGGAGCGGAGGAGTGAGTACACAGGAAGCCGGAGGGCGGAGTAGCCGGATCCGGCCGACCTGGCGGGGACGCCGCCGCCCGTGCAGCGACGGCTCCCGATCGGCTCCGGCTGCAGCTCTGGGCGGGCGATTGGCCGGAACCGGTCGGTGGAGGGGTGGGGCTTCGGAATTCGCTTGCGGGGGTGCGCCGGGCGCGGCTTCGGGGTGCGGTGGGGGGAGGGACGGGGACGCAAGGGGCGGGCGGGACAGGTGGTTCCGGAGGGGTGCCGGGCGGGGGCTTCCCCGGCTCCCCGGCTCTCGGCCCCCGGGCTCAGTCGCGCGGTTGCTCGACCACGCTCGTGCCGCTGCCCTCCTGGGACTCCCAGGTCCACGTCTCCTCCAGGCGCAGGCGGCCGTCGGGGAGCTCCGTCACGAGCGAGGTGCAGTGCCCTGACGCGGTGGTGCCGTCGAGGCGGAGCTGGACGTAGCGGAAGTCGATGCGGTCGCCCGCCCGCGTCCCGACCAGGTAGCCCCGGACCACGTCCCCGCCGGCGTACTCGGCCCACACCCGGCCGTCCTGCTCGCGGTAAGCGAACCGGGTCTGCAGGCCGACTTGGCCCGGCGCCTGGTCGGCCACCGGAACGAAGACGAGGCCGTCGAGCGAGCGCGCCATGGATGACTCCTGGACGTCGGTGGTGCGGGGCGGAGTGGACCGTCCGCGCCACCCTAGGCGAGGCGTGCCGGCAGGGCGGACGCGGGGGGCGCCCGCCACCGGCTACGGACAACGGGGCCGCTCGGCAGCTCAGGACGCGAACGGTGTGTCGTCGCCGTCGCTCCACCGGAACCACGCCTCGTCGCCCCGGACGTGCAGCAGGAACTCGGCGACGGGGCCGGTGGGTGAGACGAGGATGAGGGTGCGGCTCATTGATGCGTACACCTCGTCGAACCGCTCGAAGTCTTCGGCGTCCAGCGCTGCGAGGGCCTCGTCGAACCACGGCCTGAACTCGGCGAACGCGCGCTGCGCGGTGAAGCGGCCGCGTAGCCACGGGAAGTCGGACTCCACGATTTCGATCTCGCCCAGCAGCTCCCGACCGCGTTCCGGCTCGCCCTGGTGCCGATGCGGCTGCTGCCGCTCCAGCCGCTCCAGCCGCCACACCTGGCCTTGGAATCCCATTCCGCGCCGCCCTCTCACCTCTCTGGAGCCACCTGTCCCCCCGGCTCCTGCCGCCTGCTTGCAGACTAGGTCGAGTTTCTCAACGACTGCTGAACGAAGCGGGGGAGGCGGTTGCGACGGGCACGCCCGTGAGTCGCAGGCGTGCCGCCGCAGAAGCCCCGGGCCCGACTCGACTCGGCTCGACTCGACTGCTCGCCCGGCGACGAGCGCAGGGGCGCGCAGGGGCGCGCAGGGGCGCGCAGGGGCGCGCAGGCCGTCCACGCCCGGTAACGTCGAAGGGTCCGCTCCGCTCCGGCGCCGCCGGTACGCCCACCATCCACCACGCCGACGGCGGAGGTCGCTGTGAATGTCCCGGACGAGCCCGTGTCGCCTGCCCCCGGCGGTTGTGACTACGCCGCGCTGTCCGCCTGCGAGATCGCCGCAGCGGTCAACGCGGGCCGGCTGTCGGCGCGCGAGGTCGCGGCGGCAGCCCTGGCGCGGATCGCACGGGACGACGGCGAGCTACGGGCCTTCACCGAGCTGTGGCCCCGGCAGGCCGCCCAACGCGCCGAGCTGATCGACCGTCGGATCCGGGAGGGCGCGGTCCACGCCCGGCTGCCGTTGGCCGGGGTGCCCCTGGCGGTGAAGGGGACCGAGGGGCTGGACTCGCTCCAGACCGCACGGCTGGTGGCGGCGGGCTGCGTACCCGTGGGCGCCACGTCCACCCCCGGTCGGGGAACACACTGGCAGACCTGGGGGACCACCGCCCGCGGCGTGACGCTCAACCCCCTGGGCCGACAGTGGAGTCCGGGCGGGTCGAGTGCGGGGTCGGCGGTCGCCGTCGCCGCGGGGATGGTGCCGTTGGCCACCGGGAGCGACGGGGCCGGATCCGTACGCATTCCCGCGGCCTGGTGCGGGGTCATCGGGCTCAAGCCGACCAACGGCCTGGTGCCCGCGCGGGACCGGGCGGGCCTGAACATCGCCGGGCCCCTGGCGCGCCACGCCCGGGACGCCGCCGCGTACCTGCACGCACTCGCCGGGACGGATGCGCCCGGTCCGCCGTCGCCCTCGGCCCCGGCGCGGCCGTTGCGGACGGCCTGGTCGGCGACGCTGGGGTTCGCCGAGACGGACCCGGCGGTCGCTGCGACGGCGCGCGCCCGCCTCGAAGCCCTGTCCCTGCCCGGGGCGCGGGCCGTCGAAGTCGTAGGCGTTCCGGTACGCCTGCCCGACCCCGCCGGGTGCTGGCAGGCCCTGCGCGGGCCGAATTCCGCACCTGGTGCCGCGGAACGCGCCGGAGCCGTACGGACCAGGGCGGCACTCGGTGTCGCCCTCGACCGCGTCTTCGCCGGGGCGGACCTCCTGGCCACTCCGACGACGCCCCGTGCCCCGCACGGCCACGACGGGCCGGGAGACGCCCTGAGCGTGGCGCTGACCTGGGCGTTCAACATCAGCGGTCACCCTGCCATCAGTCTCCCGGCCGGCCGCACCGCCGCGGGCGAACCCGTCGGGCTGCAACTGGTCGCCCGGCACGGCCGGGAGGCCGACCTGCTCGCCGTCGCCGCAGCAGCCGAAGCCGCCGCGGCACCCCTGTAGGGGCCGGCAAGGCACGCCGGGGACCGGGTCCGGGCTCACCGGCCCGGCGGCAGTGGCGCCGTCGGGCTGAGGCCGGCGCGTCCCCGGTACCGGCGGGCCGGCGGGGCGCCCTGCATCCGGTGCGCGACAGCGGCCCGGGCCCCGGAGCCGCTGCCCGCCTGAGTCGGCGGCTCGGTGGCGCACACGGTGCCGCGGTCGTCGACGAGTGCGCAGGCCCGGGCGTCGCCGGGGGTGGACGCCGGAACCATCTTGGTGTGGGCGTCGTGCCCGTACTGCTGGCGGTACTCCTGCGCATTGCCCTGCTTCGGGGTCACCATGACCCGGTCGCCGGCGGTGGTTCCGCTCATCTTGGCCCAGGCGGCCCGGCAGTGGGCGCTGTAGCGCAGCTCGATGCGGATGCCGTAGTCGTGGCCGACGAGCGCGGTGACGGCGTCGTTCGCACAGGTCGTGGCGGCCGGCTCCAACGACGTGCACGAGGTGCCGGTGCACGTGGCGGTGGGTGCCGGCCCGGCCCCGGCCTGCGGGGGCGCGGGCACCGGTGCGGACGACCAGGACGGGGCCCGGGAGGAGGGCGACGGCGGGACTCCTGATGTCGACCCGCCGTACCGGGCGCCGGCCCATGCCACCGCGGCCGCCAGGAGTACGACGGCCCCCGCGGCAGCGGCGAGTGCCCCCGGCCCGGTCCTCCGGGCGGCCGACGGCTCTGCCGGCAACGGCAACGGCAGCGGGGTCGGCTGCGGCTGAGGGTCAGGGTGAGGGTGAGGGTGAAGCTGAGTGTTCGGGTGCGCCGGTGACGTCGTGGGCTGCCGGGGGAGGGCCCGCTCCTCCCTTGCGCGCTGGTGGAGGGCGAGGGCCTCTCCGAGTTCCGGATCACCGGGTGGGGAATCGGCGCCTCCCTTGGTGCAGATCCGCCGGAACGCGCGAATCGTCTCGGGCGCGGGCAGGGTGCTTCCGGATTCCCATCGGGAAACGGTCGGCTGGTTGGTGTGGAGTTGTTTGGCGACCCACGACTGGCTGCGGTTGTTCGCGTCGCGCCAGCTCTTCAGGAGCCGGGCGAGTTGGACGCGTGCCGAAACGTCCGGCTCCCGCCCGTCCACAGCATCCGCATTCGGCTGGGCATCCATGGCACGCTCCTTCATCCGGTCCCTGAAACAGCAGGTCAGGCCCCATACGCATGGCCGCGTATATGCGCGTATGGCCCGGTGGCCCCGGAAGCGTAGAACGCACCGGGAATGCGGGGCAAAGTTACGACCAGCCGGTGCGAAGTTCCCGGCCAATTCCTCCGCCCCGAACTCCTGGACGGGCCGCGCCCCGGTGTGGCGCCGTCCGGCTGGAACGGCGGTACGACAGAAAAGGATGACGATATGAACAACGCAGCGCGTTTCTCCTTCCGTGGTGTCACCACCGCAGCGGTTTCCCTCGCGACGCTCTCGGCGGTCGCCCTCGGAGCGGCTCCCGGTGCGGCCGCCGCCGGGGCCGCGGGAACGGCGGTGCGGGCCGGCGCGGTGCAGCCGGTGGACGGCGACCGGAACGGCGGCTCCGCCACGCGCCCCGGCTCGCACGCGTCGACCGGCGCCCAGCACGGCCCGCGCGGGTACTCCCTGAAGTTCACCAAGAACCGCAACCAGCCGGACCGTTCGACGCTGTCCCTCGTGCGCGACGGCATCGTGCTCAAGACCTACCGGGCCGGCTCCGGTCTGGGATCCACCGACGAATGCGCCAAGGGCAGGGGCTGGCTGCCCAGCGGTACGTACCAGGTGAAGGGGCACCAGACCAACCGCAACAGCGACATCAAGGGCTACGCCATCCAGCTCTCCGACAAGGTGTGCCACCCCGAGAGGGGGAAGAAGGCGGTCAAGCGCGATGCCCTGTTCATCCACAGCGAGATGACCAGGACCGGCGGCCAGGGCTCCGCCGAGGAGACGAAGTGGGACGGTGACGGGGACTACAAGTCGCTCGGCTGCATCAAGCTGCGCCCGGAGCACATCAAGGACCTGTTCTCCCGGCTGGAGAAGGCCCACTGGCCGAAGGACCTGACCCTTCGGGTCAGCTGACGCCCCTGGGGCAGGAGCGGAGCGGGCTGCCGTCAACGCCCCGTCCCACGCGGGCGGCGGCCCGCTCCCGAGCCCGCTGCCGACTCCGCTCCCGCCCGGTCAGTCCCTACGAGCGCGTGATCCGGTCGTGCAGCCAGGAGCCGACGCCGTTGAGCGCAGTCCTGGCCATCGCCGTGGGGTGGCCCGTGAAGCCGTGGGGTGACTCGGGGTAGACCCGGAGCTCGACGTCATTGCCGGCCGCGGACAACCGGCCTGCCAGCGCCAGGTTGTCTTCCAGCAACACGTCTGCGCTTCCGACGATCAGCAGCGTCGGGGGAAGCCCGCTCAGGACGCCGTAGAGGGGAGAGATGTCGGGGACGGTGCGGTCTTCCACATGGCCGGCGTACGCCCGGATGAAGTATTCGTCCGCGATGCGGAGACCGGCCGGGGTCCGTCCGCTCAAGTCGTAGGTCCCGAACTGCAGTGCAGCGCCGGTGAATCGGCCGACGGCACCTCTGTCCCTCAGCCGGAGCAGGGTCGCCAGGGCGAGGGTGGCTCCCGCGGAGCTCCCGCCGATCGCGAGCCGGGACGTTCCGAAACGGGCGTCGGCTTCTTCGACGAGCCAGAGCGCCGCCGCTTCGCAGTCGTCGGGTGCCGCCGGCCAGGGGTGCTCGGGGGCCAGCCGGTAGTCGACGCTGACGACGGCGAGGTGCAGTGCGTCCGCGAGCTCGCGGTTGCGCCCGTCTCTTTGCGCCGCGGAGCCCATGTAGAAGCCGCCGCCGTGTACGTCCAGGTAGACGCCCCGCGGCGGACCGTCGGTAGGAGTGAAGATCCTGACTGGGACGCGCGTTCCCGCGGCTTCGACCGTCTCTTCGACGGCGGGCGGATCGGCGGCACGAGGAGCGGACCCCTTCGCTCGGGCCTCCTCCAGCTCCTCCAGCGTGCTGGGGCCACGGCCTGCCGCCCTCGACGCGTAGAAGTCACGGGCTTCCTCGACCTGCTCCGCCGGCACGTCAGCGAACAGTGCGTCCAACGCGAATCGCACGCGCCCTCCTCAATCGCTCGGGTCCCCACTGCACGCTATCGAGGAAGTCGGGGACTGCCGTCGCCGGAGCGGGTCATGCCCGGGGTGGGTGGGCGCCGTGAGGGTCAGATCCACAGGAGCAGCAGGACGAGGGCGGAGCCGGCCGTGGCGAGCGCGAAGCGGGTCAGGACGAGGGGGCGGAGCCAGGTGGGGAAGGGGACGTTGGCGGCGGCGATGAGGGCGGCGGCGTCGACGGCGTGCAGGGCGGGGTCGGCGGAGCGGGCGAAGGCGGCGCGGGTGTAGGCGGTGGCGAAGACCTGGCCGGCGGTGATGAAGCCGACGCCGAGGAGTACGAGGGGCTCGACGATCCAGGAGAGCAGGCGGCCGGTGGGGTCCCCGGCGAGGTTGAGGACGCCGAGGGCGGTGAGGGTGGCGCCGATGGCGAGGGCGAGGGTGAGCTCCCAGGGCTTCTCGCGGAAGGCGATGCCGTGCTGGGCGAGGACCGAGGGGCTGTGGCCCTGACGGTCGATCTCGGCCTCGGCGGCGTCCTGGGAGGCGCCCCCGCGGATCCAGGCGACGGTCGGGATGACGAAGAAGGTGGCGGCGAGCAGGAGCTGGAGGGTGGCGGCGAGGGCGGTGGTGTTCAACGGGATGTCCTTCTCGGCGGGATGCGGGCGACCGGGGTGATTTTTACTTAGTTCAAGTCCTGTCGTCGAGAACTGTAGGGCCGGGGTCGAAGCTCGCGCAAGACTCTTCTTGAACTTTGTGCAATTCGGCTTGCGGTGATCTGCCGAAGCCCGCCCCGCACCACCGCGTTGCGCCAACGCCCGTACGGCACCGGCAGGGTGGCAGGAGTTTCGGGCGACGGCGCGTAGGGCACGCGCACGCGGGCGCGCGGGCCCTCCGCCGGTCGCACCGCTCGGGGCGGATCGCGGTCGGGCCGCGGCAGCGGTTAGGGTTGCCGCGTGAATGCACCTCTGCTCCCCCGCTCCTTCCGCTTGCTCGTGACGGGAGGAGGTACCGGCGGTCACACTTACCCCGCCCTGACGGCCATCCGCACGTTGCAGGGCAGGCTCGCGGCTGCGGGCGGCACGCTCGACGTGCTGTGGATCGGTGCCGCCGACGGGTTGGAAGCGCGTGTCGCCCCCGCGGAGGGCATTCCGTTCAAGACCGTCGCCACCGGGAAGATCCGGCGCGCCGCGAACCCGCTGAAGATGCTGTCGGCGGCCAACGTGAAGGACATGGCGCGGGTTCCGCTCGGCGTCGCCCAGGCCCGGTCCATCGTGTCGGAGTTCCGGCCCGATGTCGTCCTCGCGACGGGCGGCTACGTGGCCGTCCCGGCCGGCCTGGCGGCCCGCCTGTGCCGGCGTCCGCTGGTGCTGCACGAGCAGACCGTCCGCCTCGGTCTGGCCAACCGCAAGCTGGCGGGTTCGGCGACCCGGATCGCCCTGTCCTCGGAGTCCTCGCTCGAACTCCTGCCCGCCGAACTGCGCGGCGCCGCGGTCGTGACCGGCAACCCGGTCCGTCCGGAGGTGCTCACCGGCCACGGCGACAAGGCCGTACAGGCACTCGGCCTCGCCGGGTTCGACCGGCGCCTGCCGACGGTCTACGTCACCGGCGGCGCACAGGGCGCCCAGCAGATCAACGGGGTCGTCCGGGACGTGCTCCCCTGGCTCCTCAGCCACGCGAACGTGATCCACCAGTGCGGCCCGGCGAACGTGGACGAACTCCGCGCGGCGGCCGCGGGCCTGGACCCGGTCCTCGCGGGCCGGTACCACCTGACCGGCTTCGTCGGGCCCGAGCTGCCGGACGTACTGGCACTGGCCGACATCGTGGTGTCCCGGTCCGGCGCGGGAACCCTGGCGGAGCTGACCGCACTGGGCAAGCCGGCCGTGTTCGTGCCGCTCGCCACCTCGGCCGGCAACGAGCAGGTGCACAACGCCCGTCACCTGGCCGATGCGGGGGCCGCCGTCGCCCTGGTCGGCGAGGTCACCGGGCCGGTCCTGCAGAACGCCGTCGGCCCGCTGCTGACCGACCCCGTACGCCGTACGGCGATGGCGGAGCGCGCCCGTGCGTACGGGCGCCCGGACGCCGCGGACCGGCTCGTGGACGTCCTCCTCTCCGCGGCAACCGGCTGACACCCGGCCCGTTGAGCGGTCGTGGCCGTGCGCGGCATCCGCGCCGGCCCCGAGCGGCTCGCCCAGGTCCGTGCGCTCGCGCCGGCCGCCGAGCGCCGGCGTCGGGCGTCGGGCGCGGGCGTACGGACCCGGGCGTTGAGCACCGGCACCCGCGCGCGTCTCCGCCGGTCATCAGCCGTGGAGTCGGCGGCGCCGCCAGTAGGCGGCCGTGGCCACGGCCAGGAGCGGTCCCCACAGCAGCAGGGGCGCGTAGCAGGCGGTCATCACCCACCGGGCGGGTCCCGTCGGCGTGAGCCCGCCGCCCATGTTGTCCGGGCCGTTCCAAGCCAGCGCCCCCGTAACGGCGATCAGGGTGACCAGCACGGCGCCCGTGGCGGCGGGGACGACGGCAGCGAGGGGCGGGATGCGCCGACCGCCGAGCCACGGCACCCAGCGCGGCAGCACTTCCCCCCAGCGCTGGACGAGGCCGAGGGCCAGCAAGCCGACCAGCTCGGCGAAGACGCTCAGCGCGATCAGGTAGAAGGAGTACCGGCCGGGATAGTTACCGACGTACAGCAGATCGCCCTCCGCGAAGCCGGAGGGCACCCCCAAGGCGATGGCGGTGCGCCACAGCCCCGTCGGTACGAGGGTGAGAGCGGCGCCCTTCGCGGCCCACCGGGCCGTCCGCGAGACACCGGGCACGAGGGCGAGCGATGCGGCGGGGGAGCCGCCGGTCGACGGGCTCGCCGGGAGCGCAGCGGCGGCGTTCGCGGGTTCGGGCGCGGTCGCCGTGGTGGTGGGCATGGTCGGGATCCCGTTCGGTAGGCGCGGTGGGCGGTGCCCCAAGGCTCCTTCCGCCGGTCCGCCCGGGACCATTCGCCGAACGGCAGAACGGTCGGTCGTGCTGACCGGGGGGCCTCTGCCGAACGGCGGATGTCGCGGCCGCAGCGGCCGTTCCTAGGGTTGACCCATGACCGTACCCGTACCCGTAGCCGTGACCGCGACCGTGCGATCCCTCTACGCCCCGGTGCTCGCCGGCGCCGCCGTGCTGTCCGTGGCCGGCTCGCTCGCGCGGGTTCCCGCCGCGTGGTCCATGGCCGGCCTGGCGGTGCTCCTCCCGCTGCTCGCACTGGTCGCGCGGTGGTCGCCCGTACGGTCCGGGAGCCCGGCCGCCGCCCTCGGGATCGTCGCCGTGGCACTGTGGCCGGCGCCGCTGGTGCGGGACCAGGGGGCTTCGTGGCTGGAGGCCTTCGGGGCGGCGGCGTTCTGGGCCGTGCCCGGCCTGGGGGCGGCCGCGGTGGGCGCCCACCTGCGCCGGCAGGCATCGCAGACCCGGCAGGCCGTCCGGGACGCGCGGCGCCACCAGCAGCTCGAACTGGCCCGTGACCCACACGACTTCGTCGCGCACGACGTGAGCGCCATCCTGGTGCAGGCCCAGGCGGCCCGGTTCGTCGCCGACAGCGACCCGCGCCAGGCCGTACGGGCCCTGGAACGCATCGAGGCGGCGGGGCTGAGCGCTCTCGCCTCGTTGGACCGGACCGTGCACGCCCTGCGCGAGGCGGGCGGCGGTCCGGCCGCTCCCACCCCGGGGCTCGCCGAACTGGACGCGCTCGTCGGCCGGTTCGAGGGCGGCGTCCTGGAAGCCGAGGAGGAGGCCCTGGCCTCGCTGGCCCTGGCCCGGGAGGCGGACACCGCCGCGTACCGCGTGGCGGTGGAGGCACTCACGAACGTACGACGGCACGCGCCCGGCGCCCGGACCGTACGCGTGACCGTACGCCGCAGGCCCGACGGCATCGAACTGGCCGTCACCAACACCGCACCCCCGCGCACCCCGCGCCCCCTGCGCAAGCCCCTGGCCCGGCGCCGCCCCGCAGGCGGCGGTACGGGGATCGCGGGGCTGCGGGAACGCGTGGCGGCTGCAGGAGGCACACTCGCGGCCGGCCCGGCCGGCGCCGGCGGCTGGCGTGTTTCGGCCGTCTTCCCGGCGCCGGCCGGCCCACACGGGTGATCATGATGCGGTGACGACGAGCATCCTGATAGCCGACGACCAAGAGGACATCCGCAACGGGTTCCGGCTGGTCCTCGACTCCCAGCCGGACATGACGGTTGTGGGCGAAGCCGCCGACGGGCACGCCGCGGTGGCCCGCGCCCGGGAACTGCGCCCGGACATCGTGCTCACCGACATCCGCATGCCGCGCCTCGACGGGCTGGAAGTGACCCGGCTGCTCGCCCCGCAGACCCGGGTCCTGGTCGTGACCACCTTCGACCTGGACGAGTACGTGCACACGGCGCTCCGGGCCGGCGCCTGCGGATTCCTCCTGAAACGTTCCGGCCCGGCCCTCCTCATCGAGGGGGTACGGGCGGCGATGGCCGGCGACACGCTCATCAGCCCCCAGATCACGGTGCGCCTGCTCAGCCGCCTGTCGCAGCCGCAGCCCGCACCGAAAGCGCTCCGGCCTCCGACCGCCGCAGGGCTGCTGACGGAGCGTGAACTGGAGATCGTGCGGCTGGTGGCACGGGGGCACACCAACGCGGAGATCGGGGCCGAGCTGTTCATCAGCGCGGGCACCGCGAAGACGCACCTCGCCAACGTGCAGGCCAAACTCGGGACGCGGAACCGTGTCGGGATCGCGGCCTGGGCCTGGGAACACGGGGTCGTAGCACCGGAGTAGCACCCCTCAGCCAGCCCACGGAGCGGTGGCGCGGCGGGACGCTGGCGGGGTATGCGGCTCCGTGGCCGTGGCCGTGGCCGTGGCCGTGGTCCGTTCGGAAGTTCAGCGGCGGCTCCCGCCCCGGGAGCGGGATGCGATCCGTGCCGCGTGCCGGCGCATCCGTTCCCGGTCGCCGGAGAAGCAGCCGTCCCAGTCCTCCTCCAGGCTCCGCCACGTCACGGGCTGCCCGTCCTCCGCGTCGAGCGGCACCTCGGCATCGACGACCGCCGCGTACGACAGCCCGAACGTCACCGCAGCGCCCGGCCGGTAGGAGCGCACGGTCGCCAGGGCCGGCTCCCGGAACAGCTCCATCCGGAGCCCCGTCTCCTCCAGGAGCTCCCGCCGCGCAGCTTCCCGGGGAGTCTCCCCCGGTTCGACCCGGCCGCCGGGCGGGACCAGCCCGCGCCATCGGTGCCCCACCAGCAGGATGCGGGACATGGTCTCGTCGAACACCCACACCTCGGCCGCGAGCGGCCCCGCGGTCTCCGGGCCGGCAGCCGCCAGCCACCGGCGCGCACCGTCGAGTTCCACCACCGCGAGGCCGGCGTCCGCCATGGCCGAGTCGAGGACCCGTTGCCCGATCGCGGTTCCGGTCACGGGACCACCCTGCGGGGTCCGCAGCGGAAGACGACGGCGGCGCCCAGAGCGGCGTCGGCCGGTACGAACACGTCCCCGGACGGTGTCTCGCGCACGGGGAAGCCGTTGCGGTGCAGCAGGTCGCGGGTGAGGGCGAGGTCGCGTACGGCGACGGTGTACGCGACGAACGCCGGGAGCGCGGCGGGACGCTCGCCCGGGAGGAGGGCCGCGAGACCGGACGCGGGTACGAGCGTCAGGGCGGCGCCTTCGAGATCGAAGACCTGGGCCGGCCCTTCCTGCCGTGCCGTACGGCCCAGGTACGTCCCGTAGCGCTGCCGGAACGCGGCCAGTTCGGGGTCGGCGACGCAGAGGACGGCCCCGACGAGTTCGACGGCGCCGTTGGGGTGGTCGAGGAGGCGGGCACCCTGGACGTCCGGGTCCAGGTCCGCGACGACGCCCACCCGCCCTTCGCGGACCGCGGCCGGCCCGTCGTGGCCCGCGGCCGGCCCGTTGCCGGGCCCGGTGCCGTCGATCTCCAGGTAACGGACGGTCTCCACCGGGACCTTCGCGCCCGTGGGCGCGGCGCGCCGCACCGTGTTGACCCCGCCGTGCCGCACGCCGGCGGCGGTGAGTCGCGCGGCTGCCCCGTCGATGGCGGGGGAGGAGAACATCGCGATGTGCAGGCCCTCGAAGCGGTCCAGGTACGCCGCCAGGGCGGCACTGGTCTCGGCGATCCGCTCCACGAGCACGGGCAGCACCTCGGCCGGTGCCTCCAGGGGGACGAGGCGGGCGTCGGCCGGAAGGCGCGCGGTGCCGCCGTCGGTCACGCAGGTCGCGAGTTCGAGGAAGGAACCCGGGAAGTCCGCGTGGGTGTTGGCGGCGCCGAAGGGCTCGGGCGCTGCGCCTTCACGCCGGGGCATCGCCGGACAACTGGGTGGGGGCAGGCGGAAGCCCAACCGCTCGTACAGGCTGGTGGCCTGCGTCATGTCCGTGACGATGTGGCCGACGTGGTGCAGGCGTGCGATGTCGTGACCCATGGCCGTCACCGTAAGGACGGACCCGGCCGTGGGTCAACGCGCCCCGGGGCGGGAGGACATGGGGGGACACGGGGTGACGCGGGCGCCGCGGACGGGAGCCGCGCGGGGTGGTGCCCTCGAACCTCCCCGCGCCCTGACGGGTAAGGGGCGAGTAATGGTCGCTGCTGCATTGCGCCCCTATACTTCGGTGCATGCAGTCAATGACGATCCGGCGTGCCGTCGCGCAGGACGCCGAGGCCCTCACCGCGCTGGTGCACCGGTCCAGCGCCTACCGGGGGCAGTACGCCACGATGATCAGCGGCTACCGGGTCACGCCCGACTACGTCGACCGGCACCGGGTCTTCGTGGCGGTGGACACGGCCGGCCGGCTCCTCGGCTTCTACGCCCTGGTGCTGGAACCGGCCGAACTGGACCTGGCGTTCGTGGCGGACGAGGCGCAGGGGACGGGGGTCGGCCGGCTCCTCGTGGAGCACATGGTCGACCAGGCGGGAAGGGCGGGCCTCACCCACGTCCGGGTCGTGTCGCACCCTCCGGCCGAAGGGTTCTACCGGCGCCTGGGTGCCGAGCCGGTGGGCACGGTGCCCCCGTCACCGCCGAAGGTGACCTGGGAACGCCCGGAACTCCGATTCGCCGTGGGCCACCCGAACGCCGCGCGCACGGAGGCCGCAACCACGATCTGATCGCGGCTGCGTGGCTGCGCGGCTCGACCGGCCGCCGCCGGGACGGGCCGGGCCGCGGCTGCGAATCGCGCGCGGCGGGCCGGCCGCCCGGGCGCCGGGGGGGGGGGGGGGCGCGGGGGCGGGGGGGGGGGCGGCGCGCGGGGGCGCCGGGCGGGCCGCGGGGTCGGGGCGCGGGTGGCCGGCTGACGCGGGCGGGG
>NZ_JBHWJJ010000125.1:0-25632 GCF_042732005.1 Streptomyces sp. NPDC059851
CCGCAGCTCGTGTGCTGCGGGGCGGCGGCCTCTTCCCGGTCCGTACGGCGGCCGGGTCCTACTGGGTGCCGAACGGTGGCTGTATCGGCGGGGTGCCGCCGCTCTTGCTCGGGTCCGGCTTCACCGAGCCGCTCTTGGTCGGATCCGGCTTGCCGCTGCTCTTGCTCGGGTCCGGGTTCGGCGAGACCTTGCTCGGGTCGGGGCTGGGCGACACCTGGCTGGAGCTCGGCGACGGGCTGGTCGTGGCCGGGGAGCTCGACGGGGAGGCGCTGCGCGAGGGGGTCTGCACCGGGCCCATGTCCGCCTCGGACAGGTCGAACTTCGCCGTGCTCACGCCCTTGAGCGCGGCCAGGGTGTACGCCTTCCAGATGTCCGCCGGGAAGCTGGAGCCGCCGGCGCGTCCGCCGCCCGCGGTACCGGTCAGGGTGGTCTGCTTGCCGGTGCCCGGCTCCTCACCGAACATCGCGACGACGGTGACGAGTTCGGGCGTGTACGCGGTGAACCAGGCGGCCACGTTGGACTCGGTGGTACCGGTCTTGCCGGCGGCCTCGTACGCGGAGCTGCGCACGGCCTTGCCGGAGCCGTCGTTGACGACGCCGGTGAGGACCTTGGTCACGGTGTCCGCGGTCTCGCGGGTGATGACCTGCTGGCCGGACTCGGGCTTCTTGAACTCGCGCTCCGCGTGCTCGGCGGACTTGAGGATCGAGGGGGTGACCTTCTTGCCGTGGTTGTCGAGGGTGGCGTAGACGCCGGCCATCTCCACGGTGTTGGCGCTCATGGTGCCGAGCGACATGGCCGGCTTGTCCTCGGGCCAGCCGTCGCGGTCCTTCATTCCGAGCTCGAGGGCCGTCTTCTTCACGTTCGGCGGCTGCACGTCGACGATCATCTGGGCGTACACGGAGTTCACCGAGTGGTTGGTGGCCTCCTGCACCGTCATCAGCGGGGTGCCGTAGTCCTTGTCGTCCTGGTTCTGCGGGTTGAACGGGATCTTGCTGCCGACGACGGGACGCTTGCTGGTGCCGTCGTACAGGGCGTTCGGCGTGATCGGCTTCTTGTCCTGCGTGGTCGCCTTGTTCTCCAGGGCGGAGGCCAGCACGACCGGCTTGAAGGTCGAGCCCGGCTGGAAGTCGGTGCGCAGGGCGTTGCTCGCCCAGTGGTCGGACAGGCCGGTGCCGCCGTACATGGCGACGATCGCGCCGGTCTTGGGGTCGACGGAGGTGGCGCCGGCCTGCACGGCGGCGTCGACGGGCCGGTTCTTGCGGTCGAGCTCGGACTCCAGCTCGTCCTGGACGGCCTTCTCCAGTGCCGCCTGCTTCTTCGGGTCGATGTTGAGGGTGATCTCCCAGCCGCCCGCCTGGAGTTCGGCCGCGCTCATGTTGGTCTGGCGGCGCAGCTCGGCGTCGGCGGCCTGCTTCAGGTAGCCCTTCTGGCCTTCCAGACCCGGAGCGGGCTTGGGCTGGACCGGCTGCTGGAACTTCAGCGTCTGGCGCTTGGCCTCGTCGAGCGCGCCCATCTCGACCATGTTCTGGAGGACGCCGTTGAAGCGGACGGTGACGAGCTTCTTGCCCCGGTCGCTGGCGGTGGCCCAGTCGTAGTCGCTGGGGGCCTGGAGGACGGCCGCGAGGTACGCGCCCTGTTCCAGCGTCAGCTTCTCGACGTCGACGTTGTAGTAGGCCTGGGAGGCGGCCTGGATGCCGTACGCGCCGCGCCCGAAGTAGCTGGTGTTCAGGTAGCCCGCGAGGATCTCCTTCTTGGTCATCTTCTGGTCGACCTTGAGGGAGATCACCAGCTCCTTGAGCTTGCGCGTGGGGGTCTGGTCCTGCGTCAGGTAGAAGTTCTTGACGTACTGCTGGGTGATCGTCGAACCGCCCGCTGCGCCCTTGCCGGTGGCCGTGCGGAACAGGCCGCGGGCCACGCCCATGAAGTCGACGCCGCGGTCCTCGTAGAAGGACTTGTTCTCGATGGCGATGAAGGCGGTCTGGATCTCCTCCGGGACCTTCTCGATGGGGACGATCTCGCGGTTCATCTCACCGACGCGTGCCATGAGGGACCCGTCGGCGTACTTGTACGTGTTGCTCTGCTGGGTCGCCTCGGCGTTCGGGTTCGGCGGGTCCACGTAGAAGTACAGCCCGACGAGCGCGGCCATGCCGAGCAGCATCATCCCGAAGAACGTTCCGAGGATCGTCTTCCAGGTGAAGAAGCGGCGTATGCCGGTGCGCTTGCCGACCTGCCCCTTTCCGGTGGCGCGCCCGCGCGGCGACCGCCGCGCGCTGCGCTGCTGCTGCGCTTTACGCGCTTCTGCTCGGCCCATCGCTCCCGCTCCGCTCGAAATCCCCCCCGACGTCAACTCAGAAAGTTAACACCGGAGGTTGTGACAAAGATCTGCCAGCTAAGAATAAATCCGTTCAATTCGGACGTGAGAATCAGCACCCACATCAAGGGAACCGACGCACGTACGCCCCGGAGGGTTGCGGTGTCCCGGAAAAGTGATATCACTTTGCTAAGGCGTCCGATCGATCGGACCAGGCGAAACGGGGGCATGCCATGACAGACGCGGCGCAGGCCACGACGGGCGTACGGGAGGTCCCGGCGCACAGCGTGGGCGGCGGACTGGCCCTGCTCCTCGGATTGGCGGGGGCCGCAGCCGGAGTGCTGCTGATCGGCTTCGGCGTCGGCGAGGACAGCGGGGACCGGAACCTCGGCCTGATCGTGCCCGGGGTGCTGCTGGCGATCGCCTCGCTGCTGGCGATGAGCGGCCTGAACATGGTGGCGCCGGGCGAGGCGCGGGTGGTCCAGCTCTTCGGCCGCTACCGCGGGACCATCCGCACCGACGGCCTGCGCTGGGTCAACCCGTTGACCTCCCGGGAGAAGATCTCGACCCGCGTGCGCAACCACGAGACGGCCGTGTTGAAGGTCAACGACGCCTACGGCAACCCGATCGAGCTGGCCGCGGTCGTGGTGTGGCGGGTCGAGGACACCGCGCGCGCCACCTTCGAGGTGGAGGACTTCACCGAGTTCGTGGAGACCCAGACCGAGGCGGCGGTCCGGCACATCGCGATCGAGTACCCGTACGACGCCCACGACGAGGGCGGCCTGTCGCTGCGCGGCAACGCCGAGGAGATCACCGAGAGGCTGGCCCTGGAACTCGCCGCACGCGTGGAGGCGGCCGGCGTCGCGATCATCGAGTCCCGGTTCACGCATCTCGCGTACGCTCCGGAGATCGCCTCCGCGATGCTCCAGCGCCAGCAGGCGGGGGCGGTCGTGGCGGCCCGCAAGCAGATCGTGGAAGGGGCGGTCGGCATGGTGGAACTGGCCCTGACCCGCCTGCAGGAGGAGGACATCGTGGAGCTGGACCCCGAGCGCAAGGCCGCCATGGTCTCCAACCTGATGGTGGTCCTCTGCGGGGACCGCGCGGCCCAGCCCGTCGTCAACACGGGCACCCTCTACCAGTGAGCCCTTCCGGCGGGGCGGAGGGCGCGGAGCGCGAGCCCGAGCCCGGGCCGAAGCGGGCCGCGCGCGCCGGCCGGCAGGAGCGCAAACAGGTGCTGCTGCGGCTCGATCCGCAGGTGTACGAGGCGCTCGCGCGCTGGGCCGGCGAGGAGCTGCGCAGCGCCAACGCGCAGATCGAGTTCCTGCTGCGGCGCGCTCTGGCCGAGACCGGCCGACTGCCGGGCGGGGCGGCCCCCATCCCACCGCGCGGCCGACCCCGGTCCCGGCCCCCGCGCCCGTGAGGCCCCGGCCGGGAGGCCCGGCCCCGGCCCCCGCGCCCGTGCGCCCGCCGGCGGCCGCGGTCAGCGGGTGCGGCTGAGCAGTACGAAGCCGGCCTCCTTGGCCACCGTGCGGTAGCCGCGGCTCCTCGCCTCGGCGAGCGCGACGGACTCGTCGTGGACGCTCAGCGGCCAGCGCAGCTCGGGCGGGACCTGGGTGTCCACCATGATCCACTCCGGGTTGGGCCGGCTGTCCGCCCAGCCGAACAGGCTGACGCTCGTCCGGTGGGCCAGGTGCGGCACGAGGCGGTCGGAGGCCTGGACCGTCGCGCCGTCCGGGATCCGGTCCATCACGCGGTGCGCCACGGCGACCCGGGGATCGGTCTGCCAGAAGGACGTCTGGAGCAGCTGCCCCAGTGAGTGGCTCGGCAGCAGCAGGACGCACACCCCGGCCGCGCCCAGCAGCCAGCGGCGCAGTCCGGCCGCGGTGGTGCCGCGCCGGTGCAGGGCGTCGACGAAGGCGGCGAAGACGATCGGCATGAGGATGAGGGAGTAGTGGAAGCCGGTCCCCCAGTGGGAGTCGTCGGTCGAGACGCCCCGCCACAGCACGGTTGGTAGCGCGACCAGGACCAGCGGGGACCGCAGGGCCAGGAACAGGGTCGGCGCCAGGAGCATCACCAGGGTCGTCACCTTGGTCTCGGGCGTGACGAGCCCGATCGTGGCCGTGTGCAGCAGCTGCCCGAGACCCCTGTCGGCGCCTTCCCCGCCGCTGACGTAGCTGGTGTAGAAGTACGAGCCGCTCGGGCTGAACGCCGGCAGCACCACGAGCACCGCCAGCAGCACCCCGGCCACCCCGGCCACGGCGGTCGCGATCCCGAGCCGACGCCCGCCCCTACCGGCGCGCCGGGCGGCCAGCAGGCCGATCACGGCCACGGTCAGCCCCATGTCCTCCTTCACCAACAGCAGCGGCAGCGCCCACAGCACCGCCGCCCGCAGCCGCCCCTGGCCCAGCGCGGCCAGCGAGCAGGCCAGCAGCGGGACGGCGAAGGCCCATTCGTGGAAGTCGAAGCCGATCCCGCTGGCGAGGCCCCAGGAGAGCCCGTAGGTGAGCCCGAGCACCACGGCCGCGGCGGTGCCCAGCGCCCGGTGCGCCCACCGCATCAGCGGCAGGGCGCTCACGGCGACGAGGGCCGCCTGCGCCAGCAGCAGGGTCCGGGCCGAGGGCCAGGCCCAGTACAGCGGGGCCAGCAGGGCCAGCACCGGGGAGAAGTGGTCGCCGAGCAGGGGGAAGTCCGGACCCTTGACCTCGGAGACCGGCAGGTGCCCCTCGGCGTAGGAGCGGACGGCCTGCTCGAAGATCGCCAGGTCGAAGCTGTGCGAGAGCAGCCGCTCGTGAGTGCGCAGGGACAGCGTCGCGTAGACGAGGAAGAGGCCCGAGACCGCCGCCCACATCCACCACGGCGGAGCGGATCTCCCGGGGAGCGGGACGGCCGGCGCGGGCCGGACGTCCGTCCGCACCGGGGTGGCGGACTGCTGCGGCGGCAGGGCGGGTGTGTTCGCGGGCGGTGCGTGCATGGGGCGCCTTTCGCGGAAAAGGGGACCGATGCCCACAAAGTGCCAGCGACTCCAGGACCCCGCACCGAGCCGCCGCGCCCGCGCCCCAAGTCCCTTCGAATGGCCGCAGGGAGGAGCGGCAGGGCGTCCGCCGCCCTCCGTCGCGCTCATGTGCGGCGGGTGCGCACGACGGGTACGCACGACCGGTACATACCGGCGGGTATACACGGGAGGTATACACGGGAGGTATACACCATGTGTATAGTCCTGATCATGTCCATCGGTCACACGCTCCTCGGCCTCCTGGAGGCCGGCCCCCGGCACGGCTACGACCTCAAGCGCGCCTTCGACGAGAAGTTCGGCCACGACCGCCCCCTCGCCTACGGGCAGGTCTACTCGACCATGTCCCGCCTCCTGAAGAACGGCCTCGTCGAGGTGGAGGGGATCGAGGCGGGCGACGGACCCGACCGCAAGCGGTACGCCATCACCGACGCCGGCGTCACCGACGTCTCCACCTGGCTCGCCCAGCCCGAGAAGCCCGAGCCCTACCTCCAGTCGACCCTCTACACCAAGGTCGTCCTCGCCCTCCTCACCGGCCGCAGCGCCACCGAGCTGCTGGACACCCAGCGCGCCGAACACCTGCGGCTCATGCGCGTCCTGACCCAGCGCAAGCGCAAGGGGGACCTCGCCGACCAGCTCGTCTGCGACCACGCCCTGTTCCACCTGGAGGCCGACCTGCGGTGGCTGGAGCTCACCGCCGCCCGCCTCGGCCGACTCGGCGAGGAGGTCCGCGGATGATCCCGGCCGGCACCCTGCTGTCCGCCACCGGCCTGCGCAAGGCGTACGGGACCACGTACGCCCTGGACGGGGCCGACTTCTCCATCCACCCGGGCGAGGTCGTCGCCGTCATGGGGCCCTCCGGGTCCGGCAAGTCGACCCTGCTGCACTGCCTGGCCGGGATCGTCGTACCCGACTCCGGCACCATCACCTACGCGGGCCGCGACCTGACCGCCATGAACGACACCGAGCGCAGCGCCCTGCGCCGCAGCGAGTTCGGCTTCGTCTTCCAGTTCGGCCGCCTCGTACCCGAACTGACGTGCGTGGAGAACGTCGCCCTGCCGATGCGGCTGACCGGCGTCAAGCGCAAGGAGGCCGAGCGGACCGCCCTGCACTGGATGGAGCAGCTCCAGGTCGACGACCTGGCCCGCAAGCGCCCCGGCGAGGTCAGCGGCGGCCAGGGCCAGCGCGTGGCCGTGGCCCGCTCCCTGGTCACCGGCCCGCGGGTGGTCTTCGCGGACGAGCCCACCGGCGCCCTGGACTCCCTCAACGGCGAGCTGGTGATGCAGCTGCTGACCGAGTCCGCCCGGGCCGCCGGCACCGCCGTCGTCCTCGTGACGCACGAGACCCGGGTGGCCGCGTACTCCGACCGCGAGATCGTCGTACGCGACGGCAGGTCACGCGACATGGAACGGAGCGCATGAGCATGCTCCGGACCTGGGCCCGCGACCTGGCCATGGGCGTCCGGTTCGCCGTGGCCGGCGGCCGCGAGGGCTGGATACGCACCCTCCTGACCGGCGTGGGCGTCGGCCTCGGCGTCGCCCTGCTGCTGGGCACCACCGCGGTGCCCGCTGCGATGGCCGCCCGCGACGCCCGCGGCGACGCCCGCGAGACGATCACCGCCCACACCGCCGACCGGCCGGGGCGGAACACCCTGCTGATCGCCCACGGGAACATGACCTACCGCTCGGCCGACGTGGACGGGCGCCTGGTCGAGCCCGAGGGCCCCGACGCGCCGCTCGCGCCCGGGCTGGAGAAGTACCCGGGCCCCGGCGAGCTGGCCGTCTCCCCCGCCCTCGACCGGCTGCTCAAGAGCGACGAGGGCGAGCTGCTGCGCGAACGCCTCGACGGCAGGATCACGGCCGTCATCGGCGACGCCGGCCTCGTCGGACCGGGCGAGCTCTACTACTACAAGGGCACCGACCAGCTGTCCAAGGAGTCGGACAGCCCGTACGTCCAGCGGATCACCGCCTTCGAGAACACCCTGGAGTCCCAGCCCCTCGACCCGGTCCTGGCCCTGCTGGTGCTGGTCATGTTCACCGCCCTGCTGGTGCCCGTGGCCGTGTTCGTCGCGGCCGCCGTCCGTTTCGGCGGGGACCGCCGCGACCAGCGGCTGGCCGCCCTGCGCCTGGTCGGCGCGGACGGGCGGATGACCCGCCGGATCGCCGCCGGCGAGGCGCTCGCCGGAGCACTGACCGGCCTGCTCCTGGGCGCCGCCTTCTTCCTGGCGGCCCGCCGGCTCACCCCGTACGTCAGCATCCAGGGCCGCAGCCTCTTCCCCGAGGACCTCGCCCCGGCCCGGCCGTTGGCCGTGGTCGTCGCGGTCGCCGTCCCGGCCGCGGCCGTCCTCGTGACCCTGTTCGCGCTGCGCAACGCGGTCATCGAGCCGCTGGGCGTGGTGCGCTCGGCCGCCCCGGTCCGGCGCCGCATGTGGTGGCGGCTGCTGCTGCCGCCGGCCGGACTGGGCCTGCTGGTCCCGATGGCGGGCCGCGGCAACGAAGCCGGCCGGTTCAACGAGTGGCAGGTGTCCGCCGGCGTGGTGCTGCTCCTCGTCGGCATCACCGTCCTGCTGCCCTGGCTGCTGGAGCGGACCGTCGGCCTGCTCGGCGGGGCCGGACCGGTCTCCTGGCAGCTGGCCCTGCGCCGGCTCCAGCTCACCAGCGGCACGGCCGCCCGGCTGGTCGGCGGCATCGCCGTCGCGGTCGCCGGGGCCATCGCCCTGCAGATGCTCTTCGCGGGCGTCGAGGACGACTACTCCGTGGAGACGGGCCATGACCCGGGCCGGGCCTCGCTGTCGATCCTCACCCGATCCGGCACCGAGGACCGGGTCGACGCCCTCGGCAAGGCGGTGGCCGGCACCAGGGGCATCGCCAAGACCGTTCCGCTGGCCTCGACCTCCGGCGTCCGCGACCTCGCGGACGTGGAGTCGGACACGGTCCCGCTCACCATCGGTACGTGCGCGGCGCTCGGCGAGATCGCCGAGCTGCCCTCCTGCCGGGACGGTGACGCCTTCGTCCTGACGGGCGGCACCCCCGTGCGCGGCGAGAGCGCCACCGCGGCTCCGGGCGAGAAGCTGTTCACCGGGAACGTCCACGACCCCGACGGCCCGCCGCCCACCACCTGGACCGTGCCCGCCTCCACCCGCCCGGCCCAGGCCCGCAAGGACCCCGTCGGCCAGCTGCGCACCGGCCTGCTGGTCACCCCGGCCGCCGCCCCGAAGGTGCACCGCTACGGCTCCGCCCAGGTGTACGTCACGCTGGACCCGGGCACACCGGACGCCATGGAGCTGGCCCGGACGGCGGCCTACAAGGCGGACCCGCTGGCCACCGCCATGACCCTCCAGTCGACCCGGACGGCCCCCGAGTTCGGCTCGATCCGGACCGGCCTGTTCATCGGCGCCACCCTGGTGCTCGTCCTGATCGGCACCAGCCTGCTGGTGTCCCAGCTGGAGCAGCTGCGCGAGCGCCGGAACCTTCTGGCCGCCCTGGTCGCCTTCGGCACCAAGCGCTCGACCCTCAGCCTGTCGGTGCTCTGGCAGACGGCCCTGCCGGTCCTGCTCGGCCTGGCCCTGGCCACCCCGATCGGCCTCGCGCTCGGTGCGGTGCTGATGCGGATGACCAACGTGCCCGTCCGCGTCGACTGGGCCTCGGTCGCGGCGATGGCCGGCATCGGCGGCGGCGTGGTCGTCCTGGTGACCCTGCTCAGCCTGCCTCCGCTGCTGCGCATGATGCGCCCGGACGGTCTGCGCACCGAGTGACGCGCGCGCCGTCGGGCGCCGTACGGACGCCCGTTCCCGGTGGTCCGCCCTACTCGGCGAGCCACACGGGGAGCGGGCGCACGGCCTCGCGCAGCGCGTCCGCGACGGCCCGGAACTCCTCCTGCCGGGCGGTGCCGGTCCGCATGGCGAGGGCGATCCGCCGGGTGGGCGCCGGCTCGGCGAAGTAGCCGGTGGCCAGGTGCTCGTTGCGGGCGGTCTCCAGTCGCAGTGCGGTACGCGGCAGCAGGGTGACGCCCAGCCCGCCCGCGACCAGCTGGACGAGGGTGGACAGCCCGGCGGCGGTGGTGGTGACGTCGGCCCCGTCGGTCCGGCCGGCCTCCCGACAGATGTCCAGGGCCTGGTCGCGCAGGCAGTGGCCCTCGTCCAGCAACAGCATCTGCAGGCCGCGCAGTTCCTCGCGCGGGATGTCCCGGCGCCCGGCGAGCGGGTGTTCGCGCGGGGTGAGCAGGACGAAGTCCTCGTCGAAGAGCGGGAGTTCGGTGACCCCGGGGACGCCGAGCGGCACGGCGAGCAGCAGCAGGTCGAGCCGACCGGCGGCGAGCCCCTCCAGCAGCGAGGAGGTCTGCTCCTCGTGCACCTGGAGGTCCATGCCCGGATAGCGGCGGTGGAACAGGCCGAGTACGGTCGGCAGCAGGTAGGGGGCGACCGTGGGGATGACCCCGAGCCGCAGGACCCCGGTGAAGGGGGCCCGTACCGCCTCGGCCTCCTCCAGCAGGGCGCCCATGGCGTCGAGGACGGCCCGGGCCCGGACGGCGATCCGCTCGCCGGCCGGGGAGAGCAGCACCTTGCGGGTGGTGCGCTCCAGCAGCTGGACGCCGAGGGCCTCCTCCAGGGCGGAGACGGCGCCGGAGAGCGCGGGCTGGCTCATCCCGATGGCGGCGGCGGCATCGCGGAAGTGCAGGTGCTCGGCAACGGCGGCGAACGCGCGCAGCTGTGCGAGCGTCGCCTGCTTCGCTCCCCTATTACCGACAGCCACTGATAGGCACCTCCGATCACCGGCTACAAGACTAGCTATTTCCGCAATCAATGCCGGCTGTGCCAGCATGTGAGATACGTCCAACCCCTAGAAAAGCGCCCAATCAGGGCGCTTTTCCCTCGCAAGGAGAGCACGTGCTCACTGTCGGTGACAAGTTCCCCACGTACGACCTGACCGCCTGCGTCTCGCTGGAAGCCGGCAAGGAGTTCGCGCAGATCGACCACAAGACCTACGAGGGCAAGTGGCGCGTGGTGTTCTTCTGGCCGAAGGACTTCACCTTCGTGTGCCCGACCGAGATCGCCGCCTTCGGCAAGCTGAACGACGAGTTCGCCGACCGCGACGCCCAGGTCCTCGGTGTCTCCGGCGACTCGGAGTTCGTCCACCACGCCTGGCGCAAGGACCACGCCGACCTGCGTGACCTGCCCTTCCCGATGCTGGCCGACTCCAAGCACGAGCTGATGCAGGCCTGCGGCGTGCAGGGTGCGGACGGCTTCGCGCAGCGCGCCGTCTTCATCGTCGACCCGAACAACGAGATCCAGTTCTCGATGGTGACCGCCGGCTCCGTCGGCCGTAACCCCAAGGAGGTCCTGCGGGTCCTCGACGCCCTGCAGACGGACGAGCTGTGCCCCTGCAACTGGAACAAGGGCGAGGACACCCTGGACGCCGGCGCCCTGCTGGCCGGTGAGTGACGGATGTCCCTCGACTCCCTCAAGTCCGCGATACCGGACTTCGCCAAGGACCTGAAGCTGAACCTCGGCTCGGTCATCGGCAATCAGGACACCCTGACGCAGCAGCAGCTGTGGGGCACGGTCCTGTCCTGCGCGATCGCCGCCCGCTCCCCGCGCGTCCTGCGTGAGCTGGAGCCCGAGGCGAAGGCGGCCCTGTCGCCGGAGGCGTACGCCGCCGCCAAGTCGGCCGCCGCGATCATGGCGATGAACAACGTCTTCTACCGCACCCGCCACCTGCTCTCCGACCCGGAGTACGGCACGCTGCGGGCCGGTCTGCGGATGAACGTCATCGGCAACCCGGGCGTGGAGAAGGTCGACTTCGAGCTGTGGTCGCTCGCGGTCTCCGCGATCAACGGCTGCGGCCAGTGCCTCGACTCGCACGAGCAGGTGCTGCGCAAGGCCGGTGTCGGCCGCGAGACGGTCCAGGAGGCCTTCAAGGTCGCCTCGGTGATCCAGGCCGTCGCGGTGACCCTCGACGCCGAGGCCGCCCTCGCCGAGTAGTCGGCCCGTACGACGGGACGGGGGCCCCGCTGCCGTGACGGCGGCGGGGCCCCCGTCCCGTTCGTCTGTGTCCTGCCTACCTGCGCAGCCGGGCCATCAGGATCCGCATGTCCTCGATCATCGCCGCCTTGACGGCGTCCTCGTCGGGCTGCGGCCCCTCACCACCCGCCTCGTCGGTGTCCCCGAGCCAGCCGACGGCCAGCGTGAACACCGCCCCGCCGTCGAGCACCTGGAGCCGGGGCCCCGAGGTGTACGGGGACCTGCTGGTCATCAGCGCCCGCTCGCCGAGCCCCGCCACCTGCTCCACCTCGCCGGAGTTCGACCGCACTTCCCCGAAGACGCCCGGGGTGACCCCGAACTCCGCCTCCGGGTCGGTCTTCTTGTGCAGCTCGACCATGATCTGCATCTGGTACGAGGTGCCCTTCTCCTGCCACTCCGTGAAGTACTCGCAGTGCGACCAGTCCAGGGCCGGGCTCTCCCGGTGGGCCCGGTGGTTCGACATCGCGGGCGCGGTCGTCTTCAGGAGCGTGTCGAGCCGGGTCTCCTTGCACAGGTCCTCGCTGTGCCGGTACGCGATGCGCGGTGCTCCGAAAGAACGGTCCTGCAGTACCGGTAAGGCCGCCCACACCGCCGACGCCACCAGCGCGCCGCCCAGCGCCCACAGCCACGGAGCGCGCGGCCGGCGCACCTCGGCGTCCGCACCGTCCTCCCGGGCCGGCGCGGCGGGCCGGTCGTCGTCCCAACCGCCCTCCAGCTCAGGCTCGGTGATCACTGCCGGCCTCCCGCGGGGCCTGCTCCACTGCGGTCGCCCCGTGCGGGCCGGGGCCGATCGGCGCGGCCCCGTGCAGGAGCTGGTCGCGCGAGTAGGCCTTCAGGTAGCCGACCACGGTGTTGGTGACGGCGACCAGCGGAACGGCGACCACCGCCCCGCCGATGCCGGCGACCATGCCTCCGGCGGCCACCACCAGCACCACGGCGAGCGGGTGCACCCGTACCGCCCGGCCGAGGATGAACGGCTGGAGCACGTGCCCCTCGATCTGCTGCACCGCCAGCACCACGGCCAGCACCAGCAGGGCGGCGACCGGCCCCTGCGTCACCAGGGCGACGACCACGGCGAGGGCGCCGGAGACCACCGCGCCGACGAGCGGGATGAAGGCGAACAGGAAGATGAACACGGCCAGCGGCACCGCCATCGGCACGTTGAGGAAGTAGATGCCCAGGCCGATGAAGATGGCGTCGATGAGCGCGACGAGGACGGTGCCGCGCACGTACGCCGTCAGCGTCCGCCAGGCCCGCGGGCCGGCGCCGGCCACGCCCGCGCGGGCGCCGGCCGGGACCAGGCCCAGGGCCCAACTCCAGATGCGCGCGCCGTCGTAGAGCAGGAACAGCGTCGAGAACATCGCGAGGAGCATCCCGGTGAGCACCTCGACGAGGACCGTCACGCCCTGCAGGCCCGCGGAGGTGATCTGCTCCGTGTTGGTGCCGATGGTCTCGCTGAGGTTCTTCGCGATGTCGTTGATCTGCTTCTCGGTCACGTGGAACGGACTGTCCAGTGCCCAGAGTTTGAGCTCGTTGATGCCGTCGCGGACGCGGGCGGAGAGGTCGTCGAGGTTCTCCATCACCTGCCAGACCACGAACCAGCCGACGAGCCCGATGACCACGAAGCCGAGGACGGCGGTGACGGCGGTGGCGAGTCCGCGCGGCAGCCCGAGCCGGCGCAGCCGGACCACGAAGGGCTGGAGCAGCGCGGTGACGAGTATCGCCGCGGCGAACGCGAGGACGACCAGGCGGACTTCGCTGATCACCTTCATCAGCACCCAGAGCATCCCGGCGAGCAGCAGCAGCCGCCAGCTGACCTCGGCGGCGACCCGCATGCCCCAGGGGATCACGCTCGCCGGGTCGGGGCGCGCGGGCAGCGCGGGGCGCGGGGGCGGGACCGGTCGGTCCGGGTGCTCGGCCGAGGAGCCGGGTGCCGGGGTGAGCGGCCCGGCAGCGGTCCGGACCGGACCCTCTTCGGTGGTTTCGGACTCGACCACGGCACGTCGGGCGGCCAGTTGGGCCTCCATCCGGCTCAGCCTGTTCCCGAGCCGGCCGAGCCAGCCTGCCGTGTTCGCCATGTCGTTCCCTTCCCCCCACCTGCGGACGCACTCCGACAGACCGTACACGCGGGGAGCCCCGCACCGTCGGACGGTGCGGGGCTCCCCGGAGTCGAGCGGCTGCGGCTCGGGCCGGGTCTAGTACCAGCCGTTGACCTGGTGGAAGCTCCAGGCTCCGCAGGGGCTGCCGTAGCGTTCGTTCATGTAGTTCAGACCCCACTGGATCTGGGTGGCCGGGTTGGTGCGCCAGTCGGCGCCGACCGAGGACATCTTCGAGCCGGGGAGCGCCTGGACCAGGCCGTACGCACCCGAGGACGGGTTCACGGCCTTGTAGTTCCAGGTGGATTCCTGGTTGACGATGTTGGAGAAGCACTGGAACTGGCCGCTCGGCACGATCTGCCGGGCGATGTCCTTGACCTGCGCGACCGTGTACGAGCTCTGGACCGCGAAGTCGGAGGCGCTGCGCGTGGCGGAGCGGCTGGCGATCTCTTCCTTCGCCTCGCGCTCCTGCTTCGCCTTCTCGTCCGCCGCCTTCTGGGCCTCGGCCTTCTTGGCCTTGGCGTCCTCGGCGGCCTGGACGCGGGCGGCCTCCTCGGCCGAGCGACGGGCCTCGGCGTCGGCGCCCTGGGCGATGGTGTCGGCCTGCTGCGCCAGGGAGCCGCTCTGGACCTCGGCCTGCTCGCCGACCGGGATGTCGGTCAGCAGGGTGGCCCCGGACGCGGTGGTTTCGAGGTCGTTCGCGGAGGGGTCGCCTGCGGCGACGCCCACGACTGCACCCACGGTGGTGACCGCGGTGGCCGACGCCACTGCGAATCCCCGGACCGAGATCCGGCTCACACGATGTCCTTCCAGCAGCGTCCGCAGTGACCGGGCGGGCGCAAGAGTGCCCCTGACGCTGGCCTCCGTGGAGCTTGTGTCACTGGAGGCGCGGACCCGTGGGCAACTCCCTTGCGGGGGCTGCCGCGTGATGCTCGGGCGGCATACGGCGAACGTCTGTGGAGTTGTGGTGGTGCACGTATCTCACGGGAGATACAACTGTGCCGTATGCGGGGCCTGACGGAAAACAGACTCTGCCGGACCCCGACACCGCAAGGCAATTCCGCGTTGCGTGGGAAAGGTCACACCTGGCGCGACGCCACTTGTTCCGTCGAAGGCCTGTGCAGCACGACGCCGCCCGGCTAGGCTCCTGGGCCTTTGCCGGGCGGCGTCAACCAACTGTCCCGTTATGGGGCTTTCACCCCGTTCACCCCTACAGGTTTTCCAGCATCTCCGTCACCAGCGCCGCGATCGGCGAGCGCTCGGAGCGGGTCAGCGTGACGTGGGCGAAGAGCGGATGCCCCTTCAGTTTTTCGACGACGGCGACCACTCCGTCGTACCGACCGACCCGGAGGTTGTCGCGCTGGGCGACATCGTGGGTCAGAACCACCCGCGAATTCGCCCCGATCCGGGACAGAACGGTCAGGAGGACATTGCGCTCCAGGGACTGGGCCTCGTCGACGATGACGAAGGCGTCGTGCAGCGAGCGGCCACGGATGTGGGTGAGCGGCAGGACCTCCAGCATCCCCCGGTTCAGCACCTCCTCGATGACCTCCCGGCCGGCCACCGCCGAAAGGGTGTCGAAGACCGCCTGCGCCCAGGGACTCATCTTCTCGGACTGGTCCCCGGGAAGGTAGCCCAGCTCCTGCCCGCCCACCGCGTACAGCGGCCGGAAGACCATCACCTTCTGGTGCTGCCGGCGCTCCAGTACGGCCTCCAGGCCCGCGCACAGCGCCAACGCCGACTTGCCGGTGCCGGCCCGACCGCCCATGGAGATGATGCCGACCGCGGGGTCGAGCAGCAGGTCGAGCGCGATGCGCTGCTCGGCGCTGCGGCCGTGGAGCCCGAACGCCTCGCGGTCGCCCCGGACGAGCCGCACGTTGCCGTCGGCGGTGACCCGGCCCAGGGCCTTGCCGCGTTCGGACTGAAGGACCAGTCCGGTGTGCACGGGTAGTTCGGCGGCGTCCGGGACGTAGAGCCGCTCCTCGGAGTAGAGGAGGTCCACCTGTTCCGCGGAGAGGGCGAGCTCGCTCATGCCGGTCCAGCCGGCATCGGTGATCGCGAGCTCCGCGCGGTACTCCTCGGCGAGCAGGCCCACGGAGGAGGCCTTGATGCGCAGCGGGAGATCCTTCGAGACGACCGTGACGTCGTACCCCTCGGCCTGGAGGTTGCGGGCGACCGCGAGGATCCGCGAGTCGTTGTCCCCCAGTCGGAAGCCGGCGGGCAGGACACCGGGGTCGGAGTGGTTGAGTTCGACACGCAGGTTGCCGCCGAGCTCCCCGATCGGGATGGGGGCGTCGAGCCGACCGTTGCGGACCCGGTAGTCGTCCAGCAGGCGCAGGGCCTGGCGGGCGAAGTAACCGAGCTCCGGATGGTGGCGCTTGGCCTCCAGCTCCGTGATCACCACGATCGGCAGCACGACCTCGTGCTCGTCGAAGCGGGTGATGGCGTTGGGGTCTGCCAGCAGGACGCTGGTGTCGAGGACGTAGGTCCGCCTGTCGGGCAGGCGGCGCTTAGTGCTGGTCACCACGGAAGGACGTACCCCCTCGTAAGAGGTCGGGCCATGAAGACCGGACCGGTCATCGGCACCCCTGCGGGGGCCGAATTCCGGCCCTCCCACTTCGTCCGTGCGAACCGCACGTGCGTCCTGGTGCAAAGGGCCTCCCGGGCGGACGGCCCCGTGCCGCCCGCTGAGACTCGACACCCGTGGATCGGGCATCGACCTGAAAGGGATATTCCCCGAACAGCACCGGCCATGCCTTGGCATATGACGGACGCTCGGTGAACCCCAGGTGAAAGCCTTGCGACGGAGGCCGGAGGGGCGGGAGGGGGTGGAGGGGCCGAGGGGGCGTCAGACGCCCCCGGGCTCAGACCCCGTAGCGGCGGTGGCGGGCCGCGTAGTCGCGCAGCGCGCGCAGGAAGTCGACCTTGCGGAAGGCCGGCCAGAACACCTCGCAGAAGTAGTACTCGGAGTGCGCGCTCTGCCACAGCATGAATCCGGACAGGCGCTGCTCGCCGCTGGTGCGGATGACGAGGTCCGGGTCGGGCTGGCCGCGGGTGTAGAGGTGCTCGGCGATGTGGTCGATGTCGAGGATCTCGGCGAGCTCCTCGATGGAGGTGCCCTTGGCGGCGTGCTCCAGCAGCAGCGAGCGGACCGCGTCGGTGATCTCCTGTCGGCCGCCGTAGCCCACGGCGACGTTGACGACTATGCCCTTGATGTCGTGCGTGGCCTGTTCGGCCTCCTTGAGCACGGTCTGGGTCCGCGCGGGCAGGATGTCGAGGTTGCCGACGTGGTGGACGCGCCACCGGCCGTCCTCGGCGAGGCCCCGGACGGTGTTCTCGATGATGTTGAGCAGCGGACGGAGCTCGTCCTCCGGCCGGTCCAGGTTGTCCGTGGACAGCATCCACAGGGTGACGACCTCGACGTCCGTCTCGGTGCACCAGCCCAGCATCTCGGAAATCTTGTCGGCCCCGGCCTGGTGGCCCTGTTCGGTGGTGCCTCCGGACGCCTTCGCCCAGCGCCTGTTGCCGTCCAGGATCACACCGATGTGCTTGGGCGACGCGGCATGGTCGAGGCGGCCTTCCACCCGGCGTGCGTACAGCCTGTACACCAGGTCGCGCAGCTTCACGATCTTCGAGCCCCTCCGTGCAGTGCCCCCGTGCGAAATGCGGTCCGTCCCCCGGTCCGCCACATTACTGCGCGGTGGGATCCGGTACCCAACTCGGCCCGTCACAGGTCCGTGATAGAGAGGACAACGTGACTGATAACAATCCCTATCGGGCAGAGTCCGCTCGCTACGACTCCATGGAGTACCGCCGCAGCGGCCTCAGTGGCCTCAAGCTTCCCGCGATCTCCCTCGGCCTCTGGCACAACTTCGGCGACGACAAGTCGCTGGAGTCCCAGAGGGCGATTCTCCGCCGGGCCTTCGACCTCGGTGTGACCCACTTCGACCTGGCGAACAACTACGGTCCGCCGCCCGGCTCGGCCGAGCTGAACTTCGGCAAGCTCTTCGCCCAGGACTTCGCGCCCTACCGCGACGAGCTGATCATCTCCACCAAGGCCGGGTACCTGATGCACCCGGGCCCGTACGGCGAGTGGGGCAGCCGGAAGTACCTCCTGAGCTCCCTGGACGCCTCCCTGCAGCGGATGGGCGTCGACTACGTCGACATCTTCTACTCCCACCGCTTCGACCCGGAGACCCCGCTGGAGGAGACGATGGGCGCCCTGGCGTCCGCGGTCCAGCAGGGCAAGGCGCTCTACGTCGGCATCTCCTCCTACACCGCGGAGCAGACGGCCGAGGCGGCGCGGATCCTGCGCGGCATGGGCGTGCGACCGCTGATCCACCAGCCCTCCTACTCCATGATCAACCGCTGGACGGAGGAGGACGGCCTGCTGGACACCCTGGAGGAGGCCGGCATGGGCTGCATCTCCTTCGCGCCGCTGGCCCAGGGCCTGCTGACCGGCAAGTACCTGGGGGGCATCCCGGAGGGCTCGCGGGCCACGCAGGGCAAGTCCCTCGATCCGGGCCTGCTCTCGCCCGAGGTGCAGCGCCGCCTGGAGGGCCTGAACGAGATCGCGGCCCGGCGCGGCCAGTCGCTGGCGCAGCTGGCCCTGACCTGGGTGCTGCGGGACGAGCGGATGACCTCGGCGCTGATCGGCGCGTCGAGCGTCCGCCAGCTGGAGGAGAACGTGGCCGCGGTCGCCGGTTCGCCCCTCACGGAGGAGGAGTTGAAGGAGATCGACTCCTTCGCGGTCTCCACCCCCGGCACCAACCTCTGGGCCCAGCGCGGCTGACCTGCGGTTTTGTCGGCAGTGGCGCGGCGGCGCGGGAAAAAAGAAAACGGGCCGGTCCGTGGGGGGGATACGGACCGGCCCGAGGGGGGGGTTCCACCATAACCCTTCGTAAAGCGTTATGCGTGCATCAACGCCGAATGATTACGCTCCGAAACCACCCAGGAGCACTCCGGTGAGGGCGCCGGCCGCCATGAAGGGGCCGAAGGGGAATGCTTGCTTCCGCCCATTGGGGCTGCGCAGGACCAGTCCGAGGCCGTAGAGGGCCCCGTAGAGGAAGCCGAGGAAGGCCCCGAAGAGCCATACCCCCCACCCGTACCACCCAAGGGCGACCCCCAGCGCGAGCGCCAGCTTGACGTCCCCGAACCCCATCCCGGTGGGGTTGATCAGGAACAGCAGGAGGTACGCGGCGCCCAGCGCGGCCCCGCCCAGGAGCGCGAGCCGCCAGGAGCCGGCGGCGCCGGGCAGCAGGGCGGCGGCGCCGAGGGCGGCGGCCGCGGCGGCGGCCAGGGGCAGGGTCAGCACGTCCGGCAGGCGGTGCACGGCGAGGTCGACGAGGGCGAGCAGGACGAGTACGGGCGCCAGCCCGGCGAAAACGGCCGCCTCGGGCCGGGGGCCGGCACCCCAGGCCAGGGCGGCACAGACCGCGCCGGTGAGCACCGCGACCCGGCCGCCGCGGGGGCCGTAGCGGTGGCCGGGGGCGGGGGTGCCGGGAGCGCGGTCCCCGCCGGCGCAGCGGGCCGGTCCCCACCAGCCGCGCAGGGGGTGCCCCTCGGGACAGTGGCCGCGCCAGGGGGCGTCCGGCTCGACGGAGAGCCGGTAGGCGGCGCGCGGCAGCAGCAGCCCGACGGCGACGCCGTACCCGGCGGCAAGGATGATCACGACCACGGCCATCCGCCGAAAGTAGGCGGCGACGACCGGCGCGGCACGGGCCCGTGGACCCAACCCCACCAGCGGTGCCCCTTCCGCACCTGGCCGGGAAGCGCCGTCGGCCCCGCCGGGCACCCCTAAGGTGGCGGCCATGGGTCGGGGGCGACGGTGGACGGACGGTCAGGGCGCACTGCGTGCCGGCACGGACGGCGTGCCGGTGCCGCTGGAGATCGCGGCCTCGTACCGGGCCCGCACCCGTGGCCTGCTGGGCCGGGACGGGATCGCCGGCGCCCTGCTGCTGACCCCCGCCGCAAGCGTGCACACCTTCGGGATGCGGTTCGCCATCGACGTGGCGTACCTGGACCGGGACCTGCGCGTGATCTCCCTGGTCTCCATGGCTCCGGGCCGGCTGGGGCTGCCCCGGCTGCGGTCCCGGCACGTACTGGAGGCCGGGGCGGGGGCGATGGCGGCCTGGGGCATCCGGGTCGGCGCGCAGGTGTCGGTGGCCGGGCCGTCTCATCCCGCGCTGGGCGGTGGGCCCGCCCGGCGGTAGGTTGGGGCGGTTGAGCCGGGGTGGCAGGGGAGCGGATGACGGAGAACGCGCGGGTCAAGGCACTGGAGCAGATCATGCCCGCGACCCACGGCGCCGACGAGGACATCGACTGGCAGGTGGCCGAGGCCGTCTGGGGCACCCGTTTCCCGTCCGATTTCGTGGCCTTCATGGGCCGCTTCGGCGCGGGCACCATCAACGGCGAGGCCATCGTGCTGCTGCCGCTGCCCAAGCCCGGACTCCAGTGGGATCCGGCCGAGATGGCCGAGGAGACCACCAACGCCCGGCAGCGGTGGGCGGAGGAGGGCGGCCCGGCCGCCTTCGACGCCGAGCCCGGGTCGATCATCGCCTGGGGGGTCACCAGCGGCTCCGACATCCTGTGCTGGCTGGCCGCCGACCCCGATCCGGACCGCTGGCCGGTCCTGGTCGTCGGCCGGCACACCGCCGACGCCTTCGCGGTGTACCCGTACGGCATGGCCGAGTTCCTGCTGCGGCTGTGCTCCGACGAGTTCGACGTGAGCCCGGTGGGCCTCACCTTCTGGGACGGCGGGCCGCTCAGCTTCGTGCACTGGCGCAAGGCGCAGCGCCGCTGGCAGGAGGGCCGCAACCCCGATACCGGGGACCCCGACCCGTACGCGGGCGAGTTCGCCGACTGACGCGCCGCGCCCCGCCCGACCTGATCCGACCCCGAGCCCGTTTCCCGGACCGCATCCGACGGAAACGGGCTTTTCGGTGCGTCTACGCGCGTGGTATGCGCCGGCCCCATATCGGAAAACACGAGGGGAAAAAGCCGCGGTTGGAGCATTGAACACAAACCCCGCCCCCGTTGAACGAATGGTGCGCCCGCAGGAGAGAATTCCGGCCAGCGGGCCGCGGACGAACCCCTGGCCCCGAGTGATGCACAGGCACTGACGGGAACACGAGAAATTCAGGGGAATAGACCCGTGCAACGAAGAATCTTCCGCACGGCCGCGGCGGCGGCCGTGCTCGGCCTGCTGGTACCGCTGTCCGGCTGCGGTTCCGACGGCGGCCCGGGCGACGAGGGCACCCTGCGCCTGGTCGCCGCGGAATACGGCACCAACCAGGCCACCAGCTCCAAGGCTTTCTGGGACAAGGTGACGAATGATTTCACCAAAACCCACCCCGACATCAAGGTCGAGGTACAGCTCTTGCCCTGGGCCGACATCGACCGCGCCGTCTCCCGCATGGTGAGCGCCGGAAAGGCCCCGGACATCGCGCTCATGGGCTCGTATTCGGATTTCGCAGCCGAGGGCGAGCTGTATTCCGCGGACGAACTCCTCTCGATCACCGCCGAGGCGAACTTCCTGCCGCCGCTCGCCGAGGCCGGCTCGGTCGGCAACACCCTCTACGGACTGCCGTGGGTGGCGAGCAGCCGGCTCCTCTTCTACAACGAGGGCCTGTTCAAGCAGGCCGGCGTCACCGCCCCGAAGAACTGGTCGGACCTGAGGTCCGCCGCCAAGGCGCTCAAGGACAAGGGCGTGAAGACCCCGTACGCGATGCCGCTGGGCCCCGAGGAGGCGCACGCCGAGGCGATGATCTGGGAGCTGAGCAACGGCGGCGGCTACGCCGACAGCGCCGGCAACTACAACCTGGCCTCGGACCAGAACATCCAGACGTTCCGCTGGATCAAGGACAACCTGGTCTCCCCCGGCCTGACCGGCCCGGTCCCACCGTCGCAGCTCAACCGGGCCGACGCGTTCGCCGCCTTCCTGCGCGGCGAGGTCGGCATGCTCAACGGCTACCCGTCGCTCTGGCACGAGGCGCGCGCCAGGGGGATCGGCGTGGGCACCGTGTCCATGCCGGTTTCGGACACGATGGGTGCCGGGGAGACCCCGCCGGCCGTGGGCGTCGCCGACTGGATGATGGCGTTCAAGCAGCACGGCAAGCGGACGCAGATCGGGAAGTTCTTGGACTTCGTCTACCGGGACGAGAACCTGGCCGACTTCGCGGGCCGCTACCACCTGCTGCCCTCGACCGTCTCGGCCTCCCGCAACCCGGCGGGCGGACTGGACAAGAACGACGAGCAGTTCCTGACCGCCCTGCGCGGCGCACAGCTCTACCCGGTGAACGACCCGTCGTGGGTGGAGGTCAGCGACACCATCAAGCGCAACATCGGCCGCGCCGTCGAGCCGGGCGGCGACCCCAAGACCGTCCTGGACGAGATCGCCGCGAAGGCGAAGCAGGCCGGCAAGCAGCACTGAAACCCCGAGCAGCAGCACCTGCGCCCCGGTCCCGCCGTCCTCCGTCCGGGGGAAGCCGTGACCGAAAAACGATTTCCTCCTCTGTCGCACGCCGTCCCGTGCGCCAGAATGGCCGCCGCGGCCCTTGATCCGAGGCCGCCGGCCAGCCGCCCGCGGCGCACCCACAAGGTGCGCGGGACGGCCGGCCCTCCCTCCTTCCCCGCCCCGCCCCGCCCGCCGGCCCACGTACCGGGCTACCCCTTGCCGGCCCCGGCCCCGGCCGAGAAGGCCGTGCGGTGGTCGTCGCAGCTCGCGTTCCAGGGCATCGAGCCGGTGAGCGTCCCGTAGCCGGTGCGGGTGACCGACCATTCGACCGTGTAGTCCCCCGTGTCGCAGGCGACCCGCTTGTTCCCGGGGACCTTGGTGCGTCCCTTCGCCGGCTGGTCCGCCAGCTCCCGGTGCACCTCCAGCACCTTGCCGTGACGTGCCGAGCGGAGTACGGCGTGCACGACGATCGGGTGCCGGCCGTCCTTCGTCGTCACGGCCTTCTTCACCAGCATCGAGTCCGACACCGCCCAGCCGAAGTCGAAGTCCGGCTGCCAGGCCAGCGTCTTGGGGTCTCCGGTCCTGCGCGGGTAGTCCGGGGCGTCGGGGTGCCCGGGGCGGGCCACCGTCTTGTACCGGATGCCGGGGTAGAAGCGCAGTTGCGCCTCCACCTTGTGCATGTCGTCCCCGGTCCACATCGACTTCATCGTCCCGTCGCCGCCGCCCGGGTCCTGCAGGTACGGGCCCTCCGCCGCGGTGGCGGCGGTCTGGCCGAGGGCGGGGGCGAGGGCGGCCGCGGCGGCGGCGAGGGCGAGGACGGCGGTGCGGGTGCGCTTCATGCCCGGTCCAACGGGGGTCGCAGCGGGCCGGAACGAGGCGTGGCTGGCTTTCACCCGTACGGGGAGCAGCCCGGAATATCTCATGATCGTCTTCCGTTTGCGGTGCCGACCAACTGCACGCGAGAGCAAGGGAGTCGGCATGGGCACGCAGGTGCACGGGACGGTGGCGGCGGGCTGGGAACCGGTGCGGGAGGAGTTCGCCGCCTTCGCCGCCGCCGCGGAGCACTCCCCCGAGGCACAGCTGGCGGTCCACCACGGCGGCCGCCGCGTGGTCGACCTGTGGGCCGGCGAGGACACCGGCCCCGACACCCTGACCGGCGTGTACTCGATCACCAAGGGCGCGGCGCACCTGGTGGTGGCTCTGCTGGTGCAGGACGGGCTGCTGGACCTGGAGCGGCCGGTGTCGGCGTACTGGCCGGAGTTCACCGGGCACGGCAAGGAGCGGCTGACGGTGCGGCAGCTGGTCTCGCACCGGTCGGGACTGGTCAACACCGAGGAGGGCTTCGATTACGACGAGATCGCCGACGACGCACTGGTCGCGGCCCGGCTGGCGGGGGCGCGGCCGTACTGGGAGCCGGGGACCGCGTACGGCTACCACGCCTTCGTCATCGGCGCGCTGACCGGCGAGGTGGTGCGGCGGGTGACGGGGCGGTCCCTGCAGGAGGTGTACGAGGAGCGGATCCGCGCCCCGTACGGGCTCGACCTGTACCTGGGGCTGCCGCGGGAGCTGGAGGGCCGCTGGAAGCCGGTGCTGGAGATGCTCGCGACGCCCGAACAGCTGGCGTCCCCGGCCGGGGGCGGGGCGGGGGTGCCGGAGCTGCTGCCGGTGGCGTTCAACGCGCACCGGGAGCCGCCCATGGACCTCGTCGTGTTCGCCAACCACCCGAGGGTGCGGGAGCTGGGACCCGCCTCGGCGGGCGGCATCGGCACGGCGCGCGGGGTGGCGGGCATGTACGCGGCGGCGATCGGGGCGGCGGACGGCCGTCCGGCGCTGCTGGAGCCGGGTACCGCGGCCGAGTTCGCGCGGCTGCACACCCCGGGCGACGACCGGGTCACTCCGGAGTCGGACCACTTCGGGCTGGGCTTCGAGCAGCAGCCGGCGGTCGGCCCGCGGGCGTTCGGGCACAGCGGGGCGGCGGGCGGCCTGGGCTGGGCGGACCCGGCGACGGGGATCGCGTACGGGTACGTGCGCCGCAGGTTCGGCTTCCCGGGCGGCGCGGCCCCGGAGAACGAGCGCTTGACGGCGGCGGTCCTGGGGGCGGCCGGAGCTTGGTGATCGAGGTGTCCGCGGGCCGGCCTCCGGCGGGGTCGGGGGACGGTTCCGGCGCCGGGGCCGGGGCCGGGGCCGGAACCAGAGCGGTCAGGCCTGACCCGTTTCGAAGCGGCTGATGCGGCCGCCGTCGGTGACGGCGAACTTCCAGGCGGTCCGCATCTCCCCCCAGGTGTCGTTGCGGTAGTTGACGACCAGGCCCCGGCCGCCCTGCGTCTCGGAGACGACGTCCATGTGGCCGGCCGAGGAGAAGATCTCCTTGTCGGCCCAGACCCGCAGGTCACGGTCGGAGCCGTCGTCGGACATGGTCGCGTCGGGTGTGAGGAGGCCGTAGAAGGCCTCCTCGTCGTGGGCGTTGACGGCGTTGACGAAGGCCCTGACGGCCGGGTCGGACAGCTTGTTCGGGGCGATGGTCACAGGGGCTCCTGGTCGGTTCCTCGGCGCGGGGCGCTGGTGCGCCGTACGCCCAGGGAACACCCGGCGGGGCGCGTTGCCGCCGACCCTCACCCGTTCGCCGCCGGACGGCGTGTCAGGGCGTGTCGGGGGCGGTGCGTACCGGGAAGCCGGTGGGGCGGCCCTGTTCGTCCAGCCAGGCCAGCACCCGGTCGAGGGCTTCGACGGTCTGCCGGCGGTCGCCTCCGCCGTCGTGGAACAGGATGGTGGGGCCGTTGCCGATGTTCCGCTTGACGGCGTCGACGATGGCGGCGGTTCCGGGCTTCTGGAAGTCCTTCGTGTCGACGTTCCAGCCGAGCGGGCGCATGCCGTTGGCGGCGGCTATGCGTCGGCTGTCGGGGGTGAACGCGCCGCCGGGGGCGCGGTAGTACTCGACCTTGGCGCCGTCGCCCGCCGCCTCCTCGATCAGCTTCTTCGCGTCGAGGATCTGCTTCTCCTGGTACTCGACGGGCTTCTTGTCCATGGAGGTGTCGTGGTCCATGGAGTGGTCGCAGAGCCGGTGGCCGGCCGCGACGACCTTGCGGACCAGGTCGGGGTGGGCCTTGGCGCGCGGGCCGACCATGCAGAAGGTCGCCTTCACGTCGTGCTTCGCCAGCACGGCGAGGATCTTCGGGGTCCAGTTGGGGTCCGGGCCGTCGTCGATGGTGATGTTCACGGCGTTTCCGCCGCTCTCGGAGGCGTGGGCTATGTCCTCGGGCATCTGGGGGCCGCTGCCGGCGGGTCCGCCCTTCCCGTCGTCCTTGGTGCCCCCGGCGGCACCGTCGTCGGCGGGGGCGCCCGTGCTGCCGCCGGTGGGCGCATCGTGCTCGCGCGAGAGGTTCTGCTGTGCCGCGCCGTTCGGCTCGACGAGGGTCGCCACTCCCCACACCGTCCCCGCCACCGCAACGGCCGAAGCCGCGATGGCGATCCGGGAACGCGTACCCAGTCTGCGCATGCGCGCCGTGAAGTCCATGAACCGTCCACTCCCCTCTCCGCGTTGCCGCGCTCTGAGGTTCATGACGTGCACGCCGGGGATCGGGTTCCCACCAATTTCCCCATTGGCACCGATTGATGACCTTGGTCCTCGATCTCCCGGAATAAAGCGCTGACCTGGGCCGAAACCGACGGGTGGGGCCCGCGCGGGCGACGGCTTCACGGCACGTGGAAGGCCCCGGCCCCGGCGGGGATCCGCCGGGGCCG
>NZ_JBHWJJ010000126.1:0-25177 GCF_042732005.1 Streptomyces sp. NPDC059851
GTTACTCGCTGCCCGAGGGTGGGGGTGTCTACTGTGACTGACGAGCCGCAGACACTAGAACCGGTCCGGTCGGTGGACCGGGCCTTGCTCGGTCCACCGACGGGTTGGTCCGCTCAACGTCGCCACGAGGGCCAACCCAAACGCCGCCACCATTTGCCGCCGTCGGTCCTGGTGCACGGTGGCGGGGTGCCGGGCTGCGGCGGCAGTTCTCGCGCGGCGTGGGCAGGGGCCAGCCGGGCCGCCTCCTCCGACCGGCCGAGGATCGTGTAGGCCGAAACCAGGTTGTCGACGACCTCGGCCCGGAGGCCGTCGTACCCCACCTCCTCAGCGCAGTCGGCGGCCTCGCGCAGGATTTCGACGGCCCTGTCCCGGTGGCCGAGGTTCCATACTGCACAGCCGTAGCCGTTCAGGGTCGGGGCCAGCCCGGCCAGGCTCTGGTGCTTGCGGAAATGCTCGCTCGCCCGGTGGAGGGAGACGAGCGCCATCGCCGGGTCGCCGAGGGCGAGCAGGGCCGAGCCCTCGCACAGGAGTGCCTCCGCCTCGGAGATCTCGTCCCCCAGCGGTATCCAGAAGCCCCGGGCGGCCTGCCCGCTGAACTCCGCGGCCTCCTCGAACCGCCCCAGCCGCAGCAGAACCTCGCCGAGGTCCTTCAGGGCATGCGCCCTGCTGGTCATCAGACCACCTCCCTCCAGCCGGTCCACGGCGCTCCGGAGGATCTTGGCGGCTTCCCCGTACGTGCCCTGTCGGGCGAGCGCCGTTCCGAGGTGGCTCAGTGCGACGTTCTCTCGGAACTCCTCGCGCACCTTCCGGAAGCACTTCACCGCGCGGCGCGCGGCGACGGCCGCTTCCTCCAGACGGCCCTCCTCCTGGAGGGCGAGGCCGAGCAGGTCCAGGGCAATGCCCGTGAGCTCCACCTCCCCGAGGGACTCCCCGGCCGAGACCGCCCCCTCCAGGAGGGCGGTCCACTGGGGAAGCACCCGGCGCAGTCGCAGGTAACCGCCCAGCGCGACGGGCAGCACGACCGAGAGCATTTCGTGTCCGTCCGCCTGGGCCCGGGCGGTTGCGGCCAGCAGGTTGGCGTACTCGTCGTCCAGCCACTTGATGCCGGTGCCCTCGTTGCCCAGGAAGCGGGTCAGCGGGCCGTCGTTGCTCGTCGCGACCAGGTCGTTGAGGTTGAGCGCGGCGGCCGCGGCCGTTTCCAGGTAGTGGGCGTTCAGCCGCCGCTCCGCCTCGGCGAGTTCCTCGCCTGCGTCGGCCGCCGCCCGTTCCTCCGCGTAGAGGCGGACCAGGTCGTGGAAGCCCCAGCGGCCCCACCTCGGAGCCTCGATCAGGTGTGCGCGGGCGAGCGACTCAAGTAGCCAATCGACCATCGCGTTCGCCAGGCGGCCGGCTGCTTCGGTGGATACGTCCGGCCCCGGGTTCAGTGCCAGCAGACGGAACAGGCGGGCCTGTGCGGGCTGCAGCCGCTGGTACGAGAGGTCGAAGGCGGCTCGGACTGTGCGCTCGTCCCGGGTCAGTGCGTGCGAGCCGACGGTGCGACTCGGCCAGTTGGGCGGCGAGCTCCGCCAATGGCTTGACGGGGAGGTCGGCCAGTAGGGCTGCCGAGATCCTCAACGCGAGCGGCAGGTGGCCGCAGAGGTCGGCTATCTGCTCGGCCGAGACGCGGTCGCCGTTCACCCGCTCGTCGTCCGGGCCGAGCACCCGCCGAACGAGCTCGACTGCCGCGTCCGTGTCCAGGGGGCGCAAGACCGTCCGGGCCTCACCAAGCACCAGTTTGTGGCGCGAGGTGACCAGCGCGGCGTGGTAGTCGTCGGCGGGCAGCAGCGGGCTGGCCTGCTCCTCGCCCGACGTGTCGTCGACCACGACGAGGAGACGCCGTTCCTGCTCGGCGTAGGCCGCCAGCACCGAGCGGTAGAGCCGCGTCAACTCCTGCTCGTCGTCCGGGATGTGCTCGTGGGGTACCGCCAGCGCGCGCAGCAACTGGGTGAGCGCCTGCCGGGTCGAGACCCGGTTGCGGGCGTCGTAGCTGTGCAGCTCGACGAACAGCACTCCACCGGGGAACCGGCCCTCGTCCTTCCAGGCCCGCCAGGCGGCCTCCACCGCCAGCGCGGTCTTGCCGACCCCGGGCATGCCGACGATCGTCACCACCGCGAATCGCTCCAGCTCTCCGGTGATCACGGCGAGTTCGTCGGCGCGCCCGGAGAACATACGGCCACGCCTGGGTAGCCCGCTCAGCGCGGGGGTGATCTCCCGGGGAAGGGTGATCTCCACCCGCTGCCCCATCACGACCGCGCCGAAGAAAATCCCGCCACTGATGTGGTTCCCCACCGAACCCCCTGTCCAGCACCAACGCTAGGGCAGCGGGAGGGCGGCGCGCGGCCGGTTCGATGATGTCCGCGGGCGGGGGGCTCGGCTCCGCCCGCTCCACCCCGCTCCGGCGACGGGATGTCGGAGTCGGACGGCGAGGTCTCGGAGTCCGGCGGCGGGGGCACAAGTCGTCCGGGTGGGGTGTCAGTCGGCCGCGAGGAGTTCGAGTTCGGTGGGCTCACCGTTCGCGAGAGAGGACAGCATTCGGGCCCGGTTTCGGGGATCCTACGGGCAGGTACGTAGGCACTTCCACCCGGGTCAGAGGCCTTTCAACGGCAATCTGCCAGTCAGGGGCGCCGCGGACCGGGGCGGGCAGGTGCGGGCCGCTGGTGCGTCGCCGCCTTGGACGGGCGGGGGCCATGTGTCGAAAGACGGGGCCGTCTCGGCCGCCTCAACGCCCCGCCGATCTGCAACGGTTCCTCTCGCACGCTCAAGGATGTGGGGTGCTCGATACGTCCTATGGTCCGCGGGGCAACCGGGGGGTCAACGGGCTCGGTCTGGTGGTGCGGGTGCAGGAGGTCGCCGGCAGCCTGGCGATCCGGCCGGTCATGGTGCGCAGGGCTTGGGCCGACCGGTGCACCGACGACCGGGAAGGCGCGACACCGGAGTTCGAACGGGTGGGCCGCCGGTGGCTCCATCCAGGTGAATCAGAATCCTGACCCCGCCCCGCCACGAGACGCACCGGGGCGGTCGGCAACCTCTCGCGTGGCATGAGCACTGGCAGACCAGCGCAAAGCCCGCCCAACGCCTGCTCCAGCGTCCGGCAGCACTACTGGGTTCTGTCCGGCCGATCTCGGCTGTGAGAGGACGCCGCCTCTCGCTGATCAGCGGGAGGGGGCAACATAGTCCTTCCGCTCCAACCCACTGGCGCTTCAGGTCTATCGGCTTGGGCATCACCTCGGCTGGCTGCTCCGCCGGGACGGCCTCCTCGTCGGGGACGACGGGTGGGTACTGCCCGACTCGGCCATCTCAACCAGCATCCAAGGCACTCAAACTCGCCTCGCTCAAATCCAGCGGAGTCCGTTCGAGTGCATCCTCCATGCAGCCCTTGGAGATGGCCGCCATGTCGACCTCGATGTGGCCGGACCCGTCCAAGCCGAATCCCCCACCGCGTTCCGACAGCAAGACGAGTGGTACGAAGGGCTCTGGCAGGTCCGGGAGATCGGCACGGATGTCCGAGAGCACGGCAAAGTTCAGGGACCACTCCAACGTGTCCAGGACAACCGGCTGTTGCAAGCCAGCCTTCTCCGCAATGCCCGTCACGACGTCGGCATCGATCCGCGCCGACGGATCGATACGGGCCGCGATATCGAAGAACGGCCACTCGGCAGATCCTGTCGCCCTGGCCCACAAGGCGGAGCGTCGCAGGAACTCCCGCATGAGTGCCACCCGTGACCGAGCCTGGTCGAACGAGCCAATCCAGTCGACCTCTTCGAGCCTCCCTGCCAAAGTCAGCGCCGAATCGGTTCTCATGGTTTGTTCCTTCGGATGTATGCAACGAGGCAATCCGAGTGTGTCACGCGGCCGCCCCGGCCAGGCCCCGCCACCGATCGCCGCGCACCCCGCCGGTCTCCAGCCGATCTTGAACCCGGAGCAGGCCTTACCCGGGGCGGGAAGGGTGGTTCTCGGATGCGCCGTGCGGGAGACAGGCGGCGTCGACTGCAGGATCGCCGGGGCAGGGCGTGTCGGGAGCTCGTACAGTTCCCTCATACACGTCGGGTCGAGGAGGGCCGTGCGGTGAAGGAACTCGGGCCGCCCATCGACCTCCCGGCGGCGCGGAAGGATCCGGACAGCGGCTATACGGTGCACGGGCGCCGGTTCCAGGATCCGTACGCCTGGCTGGAGCGCATCGACGACGCGGAGACCGCGACGTGGATCGCCGCGCAGGAGGCCGTCACCCGCGCCGTGCTGGCCGAGGTGCCCGGACGGGACCGGCTGAGGGCGGAGGCTTCCCGTGCCTCGCGGTATGCGCGCATGTCACCGCCGATTCCCGCGGGACCTCCCGGACAAGAGTTCTTCTGGCAGGCGGGCGCCGACGACGAGAAGCTCGCGTTCATGCTGCGGCGCAGCACCGGAGCAGCCGCCCAGCCCGAGACCGTGCTCGACCCGAGCGCGTGGGCGAGCGAGGAGGCGCTGGTGTTCGCCGTGCCCTCGCCCGACGGCCATCTGGTGGCCTTCGGAAAGTCCGTGGGCGGCACGCACGACGCCGTGATCCACGTCCTCGACATCGCCTCGCGGCAGGTACTGCCCGACCGGCCCCGCGGCTCAGGCCACTCGGCACCCGCTTGGCTCCCCGACTCCTCCGGCTTCCTCTACGCCGCCTGCCCTGAGCCCGGCGAGGTCCCGCCGGGAGAGGAGGCACTCTGGCACGCCGTGTACGAGCACCGGCTGGGGTCGCGGAAGCCGGCCCGCCGGATCTTCGGAGGACGGCACGATCACGAGAAGGAATACTGGTGCTCGGTCAAGGCCAGTGAATGCGGCCGCTTCGCGGTCCTGTCCATGTGGGACTACGTGCACGCCAACACCGTGCACCTGCTGCGCCTGGCCGACGGCGAGCTCATGCCGGTGGCTCCCGTCATGCGATCCCTCAACCAAGTCCAGGTCATCGGCGACTCGTTGCTCATCCACACGGACCTCGACGCACCGCGCGGCCGGCTCTGCCTCGCACCGCTGACCGAGCCGACCGCCTGGCGAACCCTCATACCCGAGGGCCCGGACACGCTCCAGACGGTCGCCGGAGTCGGCGGTCGGCTCTACGCCGTCCACACGCACGCGGCCTCGCACCGGGTGCGGATCCACGCCGCGGACGGCACCCACCTCCGCGACCTGGAGCTTCCTGCCCTCGGCTCGGTGAACCGCAACGAGGGCGAAGGCGTCGTCAGCGGGGTCAGCGGCCGCTGGGACGGTGACGAGGTATGGCTGAGCTTCACCTCGTACGTGCAGCCGCCGTCGCTCTACCGCTACGACTACGCGGCGGACCGGCTGTCGCCGTACCACGTGCCCGACGCCGGACTCGACGCATCCGCATTCATCACGGAACAGGTCTGGTACGAGTCGCCGGACGGCACGCCGGTCTCGATGTTCGTCGTCCGCCACAAGGACCTGCCGCGCGACGGACAGCGGCCCGTGCGGCTCAGCGGCTACGGCGGGTTCAACATCGCGATGGAACCGCGCTGGGCACCGGTCAACGCGGCGTGGCTGAGGCTGGGCGGCGTACTGGCCTTCGCCAACATCCGGGGAGGTGGCGAGTACGGGCGCGGCTGGCACGAGGCGGCGGTCAAAACCCGGCGGCAGAATGCCTTCGATGACTTCGTTGCCGCGGCGCGCTACCTGGTCTCGGCCGGATGGACGACGCCCGGCCGGCTCGTCTCGCGCGGCAACAGCAACGGGGGCCTGCTCGTCACGGTTGCTGCTCTGCAGGCACCTGACGCCTTCGGGGCGGTCTACAGTCGGGTGCCGGTGCTGGACATGCTGCGGTTTCCCCGGTTCAGCCATCTGGCCGCGGCGACCGTGGAGTACGGCGATCCCGATGACCCGGTCGAGGGCCCGTATCTGGCCGGCTACTCGCCGTACCACAACGTCCGAGCCGATCGCCGCTACCCCGTGATGATGTTCGCGCCGGCACTGAACGACCGCAACGCTCCTCCCCATGACCCGCTGAAGATGGCTGCCCGGCTCCAGGCCGAGGCCGCGCAGGGAGGCCCGTACCTGGTGTTGCCGCTCCGCGCTTCGGGGCACGCAGGCGGTACCACGGCGTCGGCCTTGATCGAACAGGACGTGGACGAGCTGAGCTTCTGCTGCTGGGCGCTCGGTGTCATGCCTCGGTGAAGGTCGCTCCGCTGCCCGCGGAGTCGGCGGCTCCGATCGCCCCGCCCCCCGTCCGTGGTCCCGGACCGGCCGACCATGCAGGAACCTTTCCGTGGTTCCCCTGCCGTCCAGTGTGCGGAAGGTGCGGCCGGCATCGAGCTTTCGAAGTCAACCGCCGTGGGCGGGATGACCCAGGCCCAGGTCGCGGAGGCGCTGGAGAAGACGAAGCAGTTCCTTATCGCCGCCGACCCGGACCCGCGACCCTGCGCGGCGAGCGACCGGCTGCGGCGCTGAGCCCCCTCCACACCCGGCTCGCGGTGTGGGATCAGCATCACCGCCCGACCTCTCACCTGGTCGGGGCGACGGCGCAGCCGAGGCGCGTTCGTCGGCAAGCTGCCCGGTCGTCCGCTCAAGGACACGTTCGGTGACAGCAAGCTCGTCCCGGTCGATCCGCACCGCTGCCAGCTGTTTGGCCTGCGGTTCTTCGAGTTCGTCCAGTTCCGCACGGCGTACGGTCATCCGTTCCAGCAGTTCGGGATCCAGCATGCACCGGATCGTGGAGGGCCGTCCGATGCCAGCGGGTAGGAACTTGAATGCGCCCGCGCTCCAGGGCTGGGAAAGGAGCCAGGGCGGCTCGTCATCAGTGCGCCCAGGGCAGACGCACCGCCTCGATCGCAGAGTCGTTCAGCAAGGCGTTGATGAGGGCTGGGGAACCGGCGACCTTGGTGGCCCACAGGTCGTAGTCGGTGCGCAGGACCCATGAGCGGTCATCGGCCCAGAGATTCGACGGGCTGTAGTCGGCCGGGGACTGGTCGTAGAGGATCTCGGCGTCGCCGAGCCGACCCGCACGCACGTGGAGGTTGTCGAAGTCGATGTCTGCGAGCATCAGCGGGTTGTAGTAGGCCAGGCAGCGGGTGTCCGGCCCCGCGGGACTGCACTGGGCGAGGATGGCGATCAGCCGGTTCCAGGTCTCACGGTCCAGGCTCCCCTCGGTCGGCGGAACCATCCCCAGCGGCCAGCTGCCCTCCTTCCTCACCGAGGGACAGCAACGGTAGGAGGGCATCAGCCCGTCGGGCACGGCCGGGTCGCCGGTCCGCCGGGCAAGCTCGGCCCAGCGCAGCCGTCGCCAGCCGGGACCCGGGTGCTGGGCGCGGCCCAGACCTCCTCCCGTGGCGACGCTCACGGCATCGAGGTCGATACCCGCGACGATACGGGGCAGGTTGCTCCCATCTGCCAGACGCGCCTGGTGGTACTCGTGGTACGACACATCGGCTGGCCCCTGCTCATGCTCGTACATGGCGTTGAGCACCCACACCGCGTCGGGCATCGCCGGAGGCATGAAACCGGTCACGCCGTCGCCGCACAGCTCCAGCAGCCAGTCAGTGGCCCCGGACGGCACAAGCGGCCACAGGCTTGACATCAGGTTCGGCTCCTCGGACATGCGTTCATGCTCTCAGGTGCGACCCCGTCTTCTTCGCGGAGCCAACATGACGCCGCCCCACCGCCGACTGTCGCCCGAGCACGTTTCCATGTGCCTGGCTGGGATGACGAGACGTACCTCAAGAACCGGCGGGCCGGCTGCTGACGAACGATCTACACCCCCAGACAACCGCCCACGACCAGCGTGAGCCAACCGAGAACGAGTCACACCAGTCGTTCAACCTGTGAATGCAAGTTGACGAAGACTCACCGGAGTACACCCGATGTTGTGCATGGTCCACCGGATACAGACCGGCGGGTTCCTCACCGGAAGCGACAGCACCTCCTGGACCGCAAGCGGCCGCCCCCCGAGCGGCGCAGCCGGCCGTGCTGCCCACGGCCGCAACCACCCACCTGCTCGCCGCCACCACCGACGACGCCTCCACGAATCCAAGGACGGCGGCCGCACCTGGGCCACCGTGCACTGGCCAGGCCACACCAGCACAGGACACTGACCTCGCGCACCGCCGGCTTCAGGACCCCCTGTCGGGGTGCGGCCCGTAGGGCCTGGTTGTGCCCGCAGGCCGGCCCGGTGGCGGCGGATCACTCAGAGGGCGGATGGAGGGGTGTTGCCGAGCAGGACGGCGAGCAGGCGCCCGGTGGCCGCCTGGAGGTCCTCGCCGCCCCCGGGAACCCGGGTCATGAGCAGGTGGTGACTCGTGCCGACCAGGGCGAGGGCGATGGTCGCGGCGTCGGCGCCTGCGGGCAGCCGGCCCCCGCCCTGCTCCGCTTCCAGGTAGGCGGTGAAGGCGTGCTGGATCGCGTCGAACGCGGGCGCGCCGGCTTGGAAGCCCTCGCGGGTGTGTGCCGCGGCTGCCGGGCGGGTCATCGCCAGCCCCACCACCGCCGGGGGCAGGGCCTTCAGCAGAGCGAGGACGACCTCCTGCAGGTTGGCCGTCACCGTCGCCTGCCCCACCCTGGCCTGCAGCTGCTCGGCCTGGCGGGCGCTGCGCGCGAACCGGTCCAGGACCAGCTCGGCGACGAACTCGTCCAGGCTGGCGAAGTGCGTGTGCAGCACGCCTTTGGCGCAGTCCGCCTCCGCGGTCACCGCGCGGCTGGTCAGCCCCGCCGCGCCGTCGCGGGCCACCACCCGCTCCGCGGCCGCGAACAGCCGCTCCCGCAGGTCCGGAATCGCCACACCACGAGGTGACACAACAGACCCCTCTCTTCAAGCAAGTTGCACGTCACGTATGGGCGGTCGCCCATACTGTTTGGGCACTTGCCCATACTAGGGTCGGGGCGCCGCGCTGCGCCCCGGCGGGAGGGAGTTCACCCATGGGTCGATTCGCCAACACCGCACAGGCCGAGGCGTGGAACGGATACGAGGGCGACCAGTGGGCCCGCAACCAGGACCGCTGGGACGCCGTCAACGACGGCTTCAACCAGCTCCTCCTGGACGCCGCGGCCATCACGGAATCGAATGTCGTGCTGGACATCGGCTGCGGGGCCGGCCGCACCACCCGCCTCGCAGCCCGTCGCGCCAGCCGGGGACAGGCGCTGGGGCTGGACCTGTCCGGCCCCATGCTGGGCAGGGCCCGCGAAAGCGCCCTGCGCGAAGGGGTGGAGAACGTTTCCTTCGTCCAGGGCGACGCCCAGGTGCACCCTTTCGACACCGGAGGCTTCGACGCGGTCATCAGCCGGTACGGCATGACGTTCTTCGCCGACCCCGAGGCCGCGTTCGCCAACCTCCACCGCGCGCTACGGCCGGGCGGCCGGCTGGCCTTCATCTGCGCCGCCGAAGCCGAGGGCAACGAGTGGCTCAAGGCTCTGGCCTCACTCGAGGGCATCCTGCCGCTCGGCGGCTTCGGCAAGCCCGGCGACCCCGGCATGTTCTCGCTCACCGACCCCGACCGCATCCGCGCCCTACTCACCGCGGGCGGTTTCACCGGGGCAAGGGTGCGGCGGATCGAGGTGCCGGGGAAGTGGGGTGCCGACGCGGCGGATGCAGCTGCGTTCCTACTGGACTCCGGCCCCGGACGCCACCTGCTCAGCCAGGTCAGCCCCAAGGCGCAAGCCCAGGCACGCCAGGCGCTGACCGATACCCTGCGCGGTCACGAGGAGGACGGGGCCGTGTGGCTGCGCAGCAGTTCCTGGCTGGTCACCGTCGAAACCGCTGGGACCGCACGCAGCTGACATCCCTACGACCGCCGGTCCACCGCGGCTGCCCGCATGAACGCGAGCCGGTTCAAGGCTCTGGCCGACCCCACGCGGGTGCGCCTGCTGCACCTGCTGGCAGGCGAGGGCCGGGCACACCAAGCGTGGGGGAGATCGTGGAACGCGCCGAGGTCGGGCAGTCGACCTTCTCGCACCATCTGAAGATGGTGGCCGAAGTGCGGTTCGTCCTGGCTGAGAAACAGGGCACCCCGGCCTCTACACGGTCAACCGCACCTGCCAGAGCGTCTTTCTCACACAGTGATCACGTAGGACCCCAAGCAGCGTCCCCATGATTGACGTTGCCGACACTTCCCAACGGGAAGGCGCCTGCACTCGCCCGATACTCGTTGGCACGACCGGTGCGTGACCGCGCTCACGCAACCCGGTGACAGACTGGCGCCTTCCCGTCACCTCCGCAGTGAGGGCGCCACACGTGTTGCACGCCATATCGTTCGGCACACCGGCCCTGAGCTGCGCAAAGACACCCCGATCGCTCCGTGGCACACGCTTTCCCCCCAGAGAACCCCCTCTGCTCAGCCCGTAAGGCCCTGCGGGACGGACAGCAGCGGAGCCGGCCGTGTCCTTACTGCCGCCCGACGCCCGACCTGCCGGGCATGCGGACCCTGAGCAGGCACGTGCCGCCTTGGAGCAGCAGGAGGCGCAAGCCGGACACCGGTCTGGAATCACATGCAGGCACCTCGCCGAGTGGCGGACCGACACTCCTGCGCTGGTCCGCGGCACACGCTGCGGGATCGGCCACCGGTAGTCGCGTGTCAAACGGTCCTGCGGGCGCGGACGGCGTCGGTGTACAGCTCGCGCGTCAGGTCGTCCTCGGCGATACCCAGGCCGGCCATCACCGTACGGACGTCCGCGAGCGCCTCTGCGAGCTCCTTCTCCTCAGCGGCCGTTTCCACTTCCAGGAACGTGCCGTCCAGCTCCGGGACGACGACGAGGGTGGCCAGCATGCGCCGGCCGCCGGCGGAGGTGAACGCGTAGTTCCGGCACCGCTTCTCGAAGGCGATCACTGGCACGTAGCCCAGGCCGTGCAATAGCGCGTGCACCGCCTCCACGTCCACCACCCGGGTCTCGTGTTCCGGCTTCGACCCCGACGCGGCATCCACGGCGGCGCCCTTGTAGGTCAGCACGGTGCGGGTGTCGTCCGGCCCGTGGACCGTGCGCACCCGCAGTTCCGCGCCCCGCCCTTCCAGGGCCTTGTCGGGGGTGTCGTAGTAGGTGTCCCGGTAGACCTCCGCGCGGCCCGCAGCCAGCTCCTCCAGCCGGCCCAGGGTTTCCGCCGGTGCCTGTACTCGGGCTTTCAGCTCTGCCTCGATCATCCGCCCTGCTCCCCTTCGTCATACCGTGCGCTGTGCGCCTGCGACCATCGCGTCGAACATCCGCCGGTACCCCCGGTAGAGGGGGCCGTGCGGGGTCTGCATCACCTTGTAGGTGGCCGACTCGTGCCCCTCCCAGCCGGCGTCGAAGGCGCCGATGAACAAGGTGGTGTCGCAGCGGATGATCCGCCACGTGGGCAGCATGGCGTACCGGTAGACCTCGATGTCGACCACCGGTGACAGCTCTTTCAGCCGGGCCTCGGTCAGACGCACACCGGAAGCCAGCGACTCGGCGGATTCCCCGATCTCGGCAGCGCGCAGGGCCAGAGCCGGTGTGTCGGGGTCCAGTAGCAGCACCCGCACCCGCATCGGCTGCCGGCCTGCCAGATGGGCGCGGAGCATCGAGTCGTTCAGCCCGATCAGCCCAAGGCCGCGTACGGCGAGGATGTCCACTTCGGCTGCTGCGCGGGCGTGCTGCTGGATCTCCTGACGGGCCGCTGCCTGCCCCGAATACACCCGCACGACTTCCGGGAACGCGGCCAAGTCGAAGGCGGCACCGCCGTCATGCCGTTCGCGGGCAGCGGCCAGGCCGAGGAGGTGCCGGGCATTGTCCGGCATGGACAGCCCATCCGCGATCCGCTCGTAGACGTCCAGCCGCACCACCTCGCGGCGGCCGTTGATGATCTCGTTCACGCGGGCCTGTGTCATGCCGACCGCAGCCGCTATCCGGGCCTGACTCGCCCCGCCGTACTTCTGCACACAGCGGAAAACACTGCCGATGTCCCGGGCCCGGAGCGCTTCACGGACCTCGCCGCTTTCCCACGCCCAGTCAGGCAGCACGGTAGGGGCAAGAGGGGTGCTCAACGGCTGGCTCCCGTCATTCATGGTGGGATGGAAGCCCATCCCACCGTGAGATTACCGTCCGGGTATCGAGCCGACACGTACAGTCGCAACACCATGACCTCGTGACCTCCCCCCTCCCCGCGGTGACTTGGTGCCATTGGCACATCGGCCACTCCTCCACCGCCCGCCCCATCCACTTCGCAAGCCGCCTGACCGGACCGCCGGTTCTGCTCCACGCATGCACGCCCTGCCGGGAACGGCGGGGCCTGACCCCGCGCGGGGAAACCCCCGCCCCGCCGCGACCATCACGGCGCCGGCCGTGACCCAGCACCCATGCGCAGACGCGCCCCTGCCCCAGGCAACCGGGCTCACCTGGGACCAAGGCCGCGGCCGGGCCTGCATCATCTGCGGCCGACCACTGACCACCGGCGCCGTCCCCCGCGGATGGATCCGCCGCCAGCAAGGCGCACACCGACTCGACATCGAAGCGTGGGCCTGCCCCAGGCCGGAGCCGCCCAATGACCGGCGGCACGATCTGCGCCCCCTGTGACCAGACCATCCACGGCACCACGTACGAGACCATCCGCATCGACTCAGCATCCGGCGGCCGCCCCACCCGCCTCGGGGTTCGCCAGGGCCGGATAGTCCTGGACCAGACGCCGGACCACCCAGGAGTGCAGATGCTCGGTCCGCGGGTCCCACGACGACACCGACAGCAGCACCGGCACCGGACCGCCGTGCTCGCGCCGGTGCTGCAGCAGTCCCAGGGTGAGCAGGATGGCCAGCACGGTCTTCCCGGCTCCCGGGGCCCCGAGGAGGACCAACTGACGCTTGGGCAGGCGGACGAACTTCTCGACGGTCGTCGACGCCGCCACGCAGCCGCAGCCGCAGCCGCAGGGGCCGACCGCCCGGTACCGCCTCCCCCAATACGGCTGCTGGCGGCGCGGCGACCGGACGGCCGGTGGAGGACCAGCGCACGCGCAGGGGCCGGGGCCGGTGCAGGGTGCGAATCCGGGCCTCGGCGGTCCACTGGCGGTGCACCGTCTGCGCCAGCTCCTCCAGCGCGTGGTGCAGCCGCTCCGTGCGGGCGGGTCCGTTCCCCCCCACCGCCCGGCTCGGCGTCCTCGCGGCGGCGGCGACGCACCTCCAGTGCCGCTGCCGCCACCGCCGATACCGCGGCGACCGGCCAGGCCAGCCAGAGGTACGGCTCGACCGGCTCCGGCACGGAGCCGCCTGCGACATTGGTGGTCGCGGGCACCACCACCGCGGTCAGGACGAAGAGCAGGACTGCCGTGAACCGCGAGGGACGCCCCGTGGTCATGACCCGCAGCCACCCCCGTTCCCCGCACGCCCCGGAATCGCGAAGCTAGCAGCCCCGCCCGGCCGCGAGGAGCCTCGGGCGGGACGGGACCGGCGCTCGTGGCGCAAGGGCGCGCATCGGGGCGCGCCGGGGGCGCAGGGCGCTGCGCGGAGACTCGGGAGGCGGCGTCTCTGCAGTCAGGATCCGGTGTCGACGCGTACGGTCTCCACCCAGGCCGGTGGCTGGGGCGCGCCCTCCCCTGCAAGTGGCTGCGCTTCGGTGTCCGCCACAGCCTTGAAGCCGGCCACCCCTGAGCGGGCGTCCCCCCACACCTGCTCGATGGATCTCCCCAGTCGTGGGACACCTGGCCTGCCGCCGGGCGCCACAAGGGAGAGGTCGCCCGGTGGGCAGCCGGTTCCGGGGATAGGCGGTCTGTCCACGGTGGTCGAAGGCCAGCGTGGACAGACCGCCGTAGGCGCCGGGGCCGTACGGGCATCGCCGACGACTACGGCCCGCTCGTGGCCCTTCATGCGTCGAACGACGCGTGCTGGATCTCCGAAGGCACCGTCCCCGCCTCCGGCGGCAGGGGCTGACGTCCCGTCGTCTTCGCCGCTGCCCCGGAACCGGCCGGAGCCGCTGCTCAGGGTCAGCGAGGGCTGAGGAGGCAGAACTCGTTGCCCTCCGGGTCGGCCAGAACCGTCCAGGAGATCGCGGACCGGTCGAAATCAGGGCTGGTGGCGCCCAGGGCGCGCAGTCGGGCTTCCTCCGTGGCCGGGTCGTCACCGGGGTAGGGGCAGACGTCGAGGTGGACGCGGTTCCACACGCTCTTGGTGTCGGGGGTGCGGACGAACTCCAGGTAGGGGCCGACGCCTTTGGCGGAGCGCATGGTCGCGTGGTCGTCGGTGACCTCGTGCAGCGTCCAGTCCATCGCCCCGTCCCAGAAACGGGCCATCCCTCGTGGGTCGGTGCAGTCGACCACCACCGCGGCGATCGGCCCGGTGTCCCGGTAGACGGGACGGGGCTCCAGGACGCAGAACTCGTTACCTTCGGGGTCGGCCATGACCGTCCAGGGGACATCGCCCTGACCCACGTCGGCGAGCGTCGCGCCGAGGTCCTTCAGACGGGCGATCAACTCCGCTTGGTGCGCGGGCGAGGTGGTTGCCAGATCAAGGTGCACCCGGTTCTTCACCGTTTTGGGTTCCGGGCGGGCCACGATGTCGATGCAGACGGCCACGGGGTCGGGGTAGGCGAATCCCACCGGTTCGAGGTTGGTCACGCCGGGCCCCTCGCTGTCAACCCCCCAGCCGAGTGCCTCCGCCCAGAACCCGCCGAGCACGGAGTCGTCCTGGGCCTTCATGTTGATCTGCACCAGTCGTGTTGCCATGCCGCAGATCCTAAAGCAGTCGTCAGCCCAGGCCGCCGCGACCAGACATGTGCTCGACCAGGTGCTGGCGAGCGTCGCTCTTGCCAACTTCCGACGAGGACGAATCCCTGAGGGATGAAGGCGAGACCCAACGCCGCCGCCCGCATCCGACCGGCCAGCGGCACGGAGTCCAAGCGCCGACGGCTCGCTGACGCCACTGACCGATCGCTCCTCAAGTCGCGCCAGCCGACTCGGACCACACACTCCACGAGCGGGCGACCCGACCCCACCCCGTCGGGCCGGTCAGCGTCGTCGGCGACTTCGACCGTCGGAACCCCGCCACCCAGTCGGGGGTCGGCTTCCACAGGATGCTTTGGGAGTTGTGTTTCGGCTTCCCTGTCGAGGTCGGAGGTCTTGCGCGTGCATGCCGCTGCTGGCCGGCCGTCTGTGGTGCGGGGGCATGGGCCGCTGCCCTGGTGCGGGTGGTCCCTCCCCGGATCACATGGCCGCTCGTATGCCTTCCGAGGTCGGGGCGCGGACGGGCGTGAGGCAGTCGCCGGCGGCGAGGTAGCGGAAATGGTGGGTGCTGTGGACTCCAGCACCCACCACAGGCGCACCCCGAGCGACAGGGCGCTGGGTGATCGATCTCCGTGGGGGAATCCTCCGCAGCCGGCTCCAGTCGCCGAGTACGCAGGCGAGGAAGTTGCGCCGACCGCAAATCCACGCTCGATCGCGTCGCCCACTTCGGCAGACACGGGTCGCCAAGCCGCGGCTACCGGACCTGTACCACCACGTTTTCCTCACCGGGAGTCCGCAGAGGCCGGCTCGAACCGCTGGGGAGGAACAGGGCGGAACCCTGCTCGGCCGCCTTCACCGCGGTCGACTCACGGCCCGGATCTCGATGGTGATCCACCGGTGCTGGAGCTGCCCCTCGCCCCCATCCCGAACGACTCGAATCAGAGCGTTCCGGCGCGCTCGCATTGCGTTTGCCAGCCGCTACAAACGGCAGGAGACTGGTGGTATCAGCGTGGCCCTGCCGGGGGAATCGGGCTGGTCGGCGCCGACTCTTCTTCCACTGCCGCCGCACCAGCGGGTACTCGCTGTTGTCTGCTGTGCCGCGCGGCCACCCTGGTCTGTTCAGGGGGGCCGCGGCGGGCTGCGCCTGGCCGCTTTCGAAGGTCAGGAAGCCGACCGCGCGTGGGTGGATTCGAAGCCGTAGTCGGCGCCTCAATCCTTCGGCCAGGATGGTCAACCGTCGGTCCTCTCACTCAGGAGGTATCCCATGAGTAGGACCCGCCCGATCAACTGCATCATCCCCCCGTACATTCTCGAAAAGCTCATGGAGAGCGACGACCGCGATGTCCGCCAGGCCGCCTTGGCCACTCTGCTGACCACGGCACGCCTGCGGGGTGAGCGAGCGGTCCGAGCGCGTTCCGCCGCCGCGGCCGCCCCCGGCAACGGCCGGCGCACCATATTCGATTGCGAGCAGGCTGAATCCTTTACCAACGCCGTCCTGGCCAGGTCGGAAGACGGACCGGCCTCCCTGGACGAGTCCGTCAACCGGGCGTTCGACTCACTCGGCCTGACACGTGACTTCTTCAAGGAGGTGTTCCAGCGCAATTCGATCGACGGCCGGGGCATGCGCCTCGACGGGTTCGTCCACTACGGCTTCATGTACGACAACGCCTTCTGGGACGGACAGCGCATGGTGTTCGGCGACGGTGACGGGGATAGCGTCGGTGACCTCACCGGATCCCTCGATGTGATCGCCCACGAGTTGGCACACGGAGTCACCGAATTCACGTCGGGATTCGAGTACCACAAGCAGTCCGGGGCCCTGAACGAGTCGATGTCGGACGTCTTCGGGTCGCTGGTCAAGCAGTGGTCCCTGAAGCAGACGGCCGAAGAGGCGGACTGGCTGATCGGGGCCGACGTGTGGACCCCGGCAATCGAAGGCGACGCCTTGCGGTCATTGAAGGCCCCGGGGACGGCGTTCAGCGGTGACCCCCAGCCCGACCGTATGAGCAAGTTCGTCCACATGCCCGACACCTACTCCGGTGACTGGGGTGCCGTGCACTACAACTCCGGCATTCCGAACAAGGCGTTCTACCTGGCTTCCGTGGGCATCGGCGGATTCGCGTGGGAGGCTGCCGGGACCATCTGGTACGAAGCGCTCAAGGCGTCCACTGCCGAGGACCAGTTCCAGGACTTCGCCGACACCACCTTCCAGAAAGCTGGGCAATTGTTCGGCGCCGGTAGCCCCGAGCAGTCGGCCGTGCTGGCGGGGTGGCAGGAGGTGGAGGTCTCACTGAGAAGTGTCCCGAGCGGCCTCGCCCGGGCACGGAGCCATGCGTTCAACGGGCACAGTGGCGTGGGCCGGGAGGACGGGACGGCAGCCCTGGCCAGGCAGATCGGCGCACTGAGCGACAAGGTGACGGGCCTGGCCAAGGAAGTGGCCAAGCTGAAGGGTGCCAGGTGACCACCGGAATCCCCCGCCGGTCGAGAGGCTGCGCGCAATGAAGGTGACTTTGGAGTCTTACGGTGGGCTGGCGGCGGCGGCGAACCTCCGCCGCCGGCCCGACGTGCTGAACACGGATGACCTGCCCGAAAGCGCTGCGGCCGAGCTGGCCCAGTTGGTGGCGGCGGCCGTGGCGATGCCCGTGGAGGAGCAGAACGGGCGCGCCAGGGACGCGATGAGCTACGTGATCACAGTGGAGGACGGCGGCCGCTCGACGGTTCTCACACAGTCGGACACTGCCAAGTCCCCCGCGTTCGCGGCCCTGCTCGCCTGGCTCCGAGGCCACTTCGCGCGGCAGCGGTAAGGCGCGGTTCCATCTGTGGCAGGGCCACGCCCCCGCTCAACCAACATGCCCAACTCCAGGTCACAGGCATGACGACTGATCAGTTCCACTGAACCGACGACAGCCCCCGACCGGTTCCCCGCAATGGCGGTTCAGTGCTCACAGAGGGAGAACTCCCGTTCGTAGAGCTGCTCGTTGTGTTCGTCCACGAAGAACTTCCTCTCCTTCATGAGTTCTTCGCGGTACGTCTTGGCCTGCTCCAGCGTCATGGTCGAGGTGTCGGACCAGGGCTGCTGCGGCGGCACGTCGGAGGTCGAGACGATCCGCTCTGCCGGGTCGACCAGGAAGAACGCGAGGATCTTGCGGTGCCCCGGCCGGGTGGGGTCCACGAGGCGGAACGCGTCCACGCGGTGCTGCAGGACATTGGGGAACGCCAGGCAGCGGCCCGCAGGGGTCGGTACCGAGCCCAGCACCTGGTTCAGCGCGTCTTCGTCCTCAAGGCCGTAGACCTCGCGCAGCCCGGCGTCGTCGTTCTGTTCGTAATGCGGGTCGTCGAGTGCGGCCCGGAATCCCAGCCGGCTTTCGGTGATGTTCTCGCTGTCCCAGTAGTAGATGCCGGTCGAGACGATCCGCTCGTTCAGCATGCCCTCGACGTGCCACGAACCGCCGGGGTACTCGGGCTTGTCCGGTGTGAGGTGGACGGTGGCGAGCTTGACGATGACCTGGAGTCGGCGGCCGCGCAGGTCGACCCGGGCGGAGGCGTCGGGCAGTGCGGGCGGGCTGAAGGCCGGAGCGTCCGGGACGATCGGGCGGCGGTTCTCCCACCAGGCCTCATAGGCCTCATCCCAGGCAGCGCGGGCATCCATGTAGGCCGCGTTGTCACTGTAGGACGACTGGCGCGGATACTCCGGTTCCGAGTCGTACCAGCCGTAGGGATCGGCCTCGATCCGCAGGGGCCGCGGGTGCCGCAGATCGGTGAGCACGTTCTCGAACAGCGGGCGCAGGCTCGCGAACACGTCCGGCAGGACGGAGGCCAGTGCGCGATGCACCTCGGGGTGGACGTTGTTGACGTACGAGCGGAAGGCGACGGCGCCGTCGTCACTGACGTCGACGTCCGTGGGCAGCCACTGGAACCTCTCCGAGAACTCGTACTTCGCGTAGTGGTTCGTCGGGTTCTGCCAGGCCCGCTCCGGCCCTCCGCTCACCTCCCGCACCAGGCAGAACAGCGAGGGGTGCACGAGATCCAGCACCTGGCCCTCGGATCCGGGATGCCAGTCCCGCTCCGCTTCGGGGACCTCTTCCAGGACCCGGACAGCCTCCCGCAACCGCGACCTGAGCTGCTCGTCGACAAGGGTGTCCGACTGCCAGACCCCGTCGACCGCGGACACCTCGATGCCGGTCCGCGCGTCCCGCAGCACGGCGTAGTGCCGCAGCTCGGCGAGCACGTAGCGCATCTGCGCTTCGGTAAGGCCCTGCGCCACCCCTTCCCGCGTCCACCTGGTGACGATGTCGGCGTCGTTCATCTTGTCGAACCACGCGGGCTTGGCACGCAGGTGCGAGCTGCACTGCATCATCTGCAGTTCCCGCAGCGTCCGGGGCGTCGCGAACGCCGGGGAACGGGAGGTCTGGAAGGGCAGTGGGAAGGCGGACAGGCCGGTCACTTCTGGTGATCCTCACGGTCGGTGTGCGGTGCCGGGAAGGATAGCCCGCCGCACTGACACCACCGCCGCGGCCCCGGGCGATGACGACCGTCGTGGTCACCCCCACCCGGGGCCGGACACCGTAGGGCGTCCGGCCCCCGGGACGCGCGGGTCAGGCGTTGCGGCCGGCGCGGGCGGCGGGGACCTCGCGGGCGGCAGCCACCCCGAGCCGTTCAGCACATCGGCTGCATGGACTTCCGCCGGCCGTCCACCAGTAGTTGTCGCAGATGCAGGCTGCCCTTCGCCTGCTGGGTGCGCAGGTTCTGCACCGTGCGCGGGGAGGATACCGTCACCGCAGTAGCAGGTGGAGGGCGGCTTCGCGTAGGTCTTCGTCGAGGCAGCGCTGCTCATGGACGGGTTCGAAGAAGTCGTCGGGTCTGATGACGCGGCGGGGCGAGGTGGCCCAGTGTTCGACGCGCCGGCGCAGGGCGTCGGGTGTCGTGCCGATACGCGCGAGCACCTCCACGGCGCGGACGCTCGTCGTGTACGTGTACCCGCTGGTCACGTGGGTGGGAAGCTCGACGAGTCCGGTGAGCGCGGTAACGGCTCGGGCGGGGTCCTGGGTGATGCGCCAGTCGGCTTCGGCCCCGCGCAGCCGCGCCCACTCGTCCCAGTGGACGTGGTACGGCTCGATGAGCGGCAGCAGCGGTGCCGCGGCCGAGCCGAGACGCCCCGCCTCCTCGATGCAGTGGTACCCGGCATCGTCCGCGGCCATGGCCTGCTTCAGCAAGCGCAGGGCCGGTTCGGGGTCGGCGCCGAGGCGGGCGGCGGATACGGCTGCGGTCGCGGCGAGCTCGTCGTGGCCGCTGCGGGCGGCTTCGTCGAGCAGGCCGAGCAGCTCGGGGTCCTGGACGCCCCAGTCGCCGAACAGTCGGACGAGCTCCAGTTCGGGTCGGTCGGGCTCAGCGGGGTCCATCCGGTGCAGTACGGCCTTGAGGTCGGGGAGGAGGGCCTGGACGTCGTCCGGCGAAAGGGTGGCGAGGAAGCCGTCGAAGCCCAGGCGTGCCGGCTGCTGGAGGGCGAGGCGCTGGTGGTCGCGGTGGCGGGTGCGGGCCGCGAGTGCGGCCACCGCTTCGGCGTACGGGTCGGGCACGGCGGTGAGGAGGCGTTCGTCGCCGAGGCGCCCGAGGGAGAGCTGGGCGAGGTTGGCCGTCTCGGGGTTGCCGCAGAGTTCCTGCCGGAGGAGGTGGTCTGCGAGACCGGGCTGCGGCTGGGTGGCGAAGGGTGTCCAGCAGGCGATGGAGTACAGCAGGTGGGACCGGTCGAAGGGCGTGTGCTCGTGCGGCAGGGCCGCGGTGAGTAGGGCGAGGGTGTCGTTCTCGCGGTCGCGCCAGGTGACGGAGAGTTCATGGGCGCGGCGTGAGCCCCGGCCGTCGACGTCGCCTCGCACGACGAAGCCGCCCGCCACTGCGGCGGCGGCCTCCGCGTCCTGCTCGGCGATGTCGGTGAGGCGGGAGTCGGGGTCTCCGATCCCGGGGAAGAGCCGTGGTGTGAAAGGGGAACGGCGGCGGACCAGGCGCTGGTGACGTTCCGCCAGGTGGCGGGGTGCTGCCCGGTCGACGGTGAGGTCGCTGTCGGCGGTCGCGATGGCCTCGGCCAGGACCGCGACGAGGTCCGGCGGGTAGGGCGCGTGCGTCCTTTCCAGCAGTGCGAGGGAGGCCGCAGCGCGGACGGCGGGGAGACGGTCCCTGAGGGCGTCGTGCAGGCGCCGGCCCGCCGACTGCTGGTCGGGGTCGAGCCGGGTGAGAACGGCCAGCGCGTCCACGCGGACCTCGGCGACCGGGTCGGCCTCGTAGCGGGCGGTCAGCTCGCGCAGCGCCGCGGGGAAGCTCGGCCCGGTCGCGCAGCGTGCGACGCGTACCGCGCCGAGGCGGACCTTCGGGTCGTCGTCGGCGAGGAGGTGCAGCAGGCCCGGTACTTCTGCCGTGACCTGCGCATACCCCTCTTCCTCGATGCCGGTTTGCGGCTCCGGGCCACGGCCTCCCGCGCCCGCCAGGAAGGCCAGCACACTCGCCCGCTCGTGGACGGCGTGCACGGCGGCGTGTGCGAGGAACGGCACGGCCGCCACGGTCGCCGGATACACCGAGTCCCGATTGAGCACCTTGTTGAAGAGGAGGCGCACGGCCCGCTCGGCCCGGTCCGCGTCACCTGCGTACAAAGCCCGTATCGAATCCGGTACGTCGGTGGCAGCGCCGTAGGCGTGATGGCACGACGTCCAGTCGACGGCGTCGAGTTCTTGAGGTGGTCTCACACGGACAGACGGTACCGACCGGGTCTGCACCCCATCTCACACCTGCCGGGTCCACTGAGGCGGCGCCCTGCAGGCCGGCCAGCCTGCCAGCCTGCCTCGCTGCCTCGCTGCCTCGCTGCCTCGCTGCCTCGCTGCCTCGCTGCCTCGCTGCCTCGCTGCCTCGCTGCCTCGCTGCCTCGCTGCCTCGCTGCCAAGACACCGTCACGCGCAGACCGTCCGACCCCGACCGGATCCGCTCCACCACCCTCACATCGCCCGACACCGCCATCGGACCGGCACCCGGCGCGGTCAGCCGACGCACCGACGCACCGAACTCCCTGGCGGCCAGCCGGCGGCCAGTGCGTCGGCGTCCGCACCGGTGGACCAGCCGGACAACCGGTCCTCCCCCGCCGCGTCGTCTGCCAGGACCAGCCATGGGACATCGACGATCACCAGGACGGTGCCGGATTTCGCGGTCAGCCCGTCGAACACGGCCCGCAGCTTCGGCTCGCTGTTGAGCATGGCCTTTCCGTACTCGCGCATCCACGTCATGCAGACCTGCCGCCCGCGAGCGCCCGAGCATTGCGCCAGGCCAAGCGGTGGTCGGACCTCTCATCAGCGTCTCCAACGGCACCCCTCGGGCCCGGTGACACCACCCCCAGGTCATGCCTTCGACAGGGGAATCAGTCGCACCGGGCCCGGAGGCCAGCGGCCCTCTTGCAGGACCGCGAAGAACATAACGGGGGAACTTTCGGAGGTACCCGAACGTCGTACAGCTTGCACGCACGCATCCTTGCTGACGTACCGCGAGATCGGCTGGTTCTCTGCCTCATGCCGGAGGTGACTGATGGCCTCAGTCACGTCGGCTGGACTCTCCGGAGGTTCCGTGAACGGCAAGCACGCCCGACCCGCACACCGCATTGCGTCTCTGGCAGTGGCTCTCACCGCAGCGCTGGCGTTTACCGCTGGCAGCGTGGCCAGCGCCACACCGGCCACCGCGAGCGGCACGCCCCTGGCTGCCCAGAGCCTCAGCGCAAACGCACAGCCCGCTGCCCAAGCCCGGTATCGCTGGGTCACGCTCGGGCAGGTCTACTGCTACCCCCAGTGCGTGGCTTATGGAAATTACTGGGTGGCATCCGGACAGATCATCAACTACCAGTGCATCCGGTTCGACGTGTGGGGCAGAAGCTTCATGCGAGTGTTGGTGCGGTACTGATTGCCGTGACACTGAGGGGTCGGTGAGCAACCTCGCGCACCGACCCCTACCTCGCCGGTTCACAACAGCCCGTTTCGAGGTTCGGGCCGTTGACCTGCCAGTGGGCTCGTACCGACCAAGCCATGGTGGTCGGCATCGGAGCACAAGGGCGATTCGGCCCACTGGGCCGCTCGTGGGGTCGCCCCTTAGCAATCAGTTTGTCAGCCGTTGGGCCTGCACCCGTTCTGTTCCTTCGAGGGTCAGCACATTGTGGGGCGCCCTGGACCGATCCGGATTGCCGCGACGAGGGCCCGTCCCGCCGCCGTGCCGCTGCAGCCCGGCCGCCCGACGCATCTCCCTCGTCAAGCTCGATGCCCGGGGCCAGGCCCAGTGCGTGGTGATCGCGTACGAGAGCGGCCTGGTACGACCAGGTCAGGCGAATGCCTGATCCAGAGAGCGCCCAGGCCCGCGGCCGTCCCGGAGGTCGGACTCCCGTCCGCGGCTGTTACGGCCAGCCCTGCTTCACCTTGGCGGGCGCGGTGTTCCAGCTCTTCGGTATGAACGTGATCACGTAGGCTCCGCGGTCGAAGTCCGCGTACCCGGCCGACCAGTTCGGGAAGGTGCTTTCGTACACCTGCATCGGACCCATGTCACCATCGGGCGAGTGATAGTGGTTGGCGTGGGTCCATACCGTCTTCTTGGGATCCGGTTCCCTCTGATCGCCGAACCAGCCGTAGTCGAAGTTGACATAGCTTTCGCCCGGGTTGGCAGGACTGCGCGACACGTTCCTGTCCGCCGACATGTCGACCAGGCCTGTTCCCTGGTTCGGGCGGAAGGCATCCGGGTCGCCGTACTTGCGCTTGTCGGAGGAGCTCCTCGGATCCTGCCCGCTCCAGAAGTGCTTCGAGTAGACGACCGCCTTCATCCTGGACGGGTCGTAGTTCCCCCCGTCACGCTCCTTGAAGGACGGCGTGCTGCTGAGAGCCGAGTAGAAGGTCGAACGGCCGTCCTCGTGGAGCAGCGGGTCGTTGCTCTTGGCGAGCTCCGCCTTGAGATTGTTCACGTAGGCCGCCACGTCGTGCGAATTTTCCAGGGCCTTGTTCATGATGGATGCCACATCGCGAGCTCGTTTGAAGCCCTTCGTTTCGTCGAAGCTTCCCTTCGCGATGCGCCCTTCGAATTCGGCCCGCGTCTCGCCGGGCCGGGGGCTGTTGTTCCTCAAGCCACTGTTGTACTTGTTCTCGTCGAACGAAGCGAACGCCAATTTGTTCGTCGGGTAGGGCCCCGAGTTGACCCAGGTGATTCCGACACAACCGTAGGACAGCTGTTCTCGCTGGGCTTCGGTCATCTGCCGCGCCTTGCCGTCGCGGTGGCTGTAGGCCTGCTGCCACTTGCGTATGTAATTGCTGACGCCCGTAGTGGCCCTGCCTCCGTGGGCCCGGTACGCGTCAGGCATCCTGTCGAGGGGCTCGGCCGGAGGGGTCACCCGGTCGTCGGCCGAAGCAGAGGGCCTGAGGGACTCGACGGCACCCGGCGGTAATCCGTGCGGGGGCTTGCCGGGCTGACCCAGCTCCAAGGCCCTCTCGTTCAGTGCGTTGATCTGCCTGACGTCATCCACCGTCAAGTCGTGCCTCTCGGCGTAGGAATCCTCCTTCCCCCCACCGTCGCGGCCGGCGGCCAGACTGACCGATGGCATGAGCGCGGTGGTGCACATGACCACGCCCACTGTCGTGAGGGAGAGAAATCCCCGACGTTTATGCATGACTCACAACTCCTTTGTCGTGAAACCGCGATGGCGGTACGGTAGCCGCCGGCCAAAACGAGAATCGGCCACCCCTTCGCATGTCATGGAAGGGACTGGCGCATCACATGCCGACTCCCGAATCGGGATCGTCTGACATGACAAGTGATCATGTCTCTGTGCCAACTCCGCGGCAACACGGTGACCTCAGAATCAGCCACGCCGTCAGATAGGCGGTATCCCGTCATGCGTCCGGCCTGCCATCGTTGGAATGCATAGCGGCAGCGTTCCCCGTTTCTGCTTCCGGGCCCTGCTGGAAGCGGCCCGCCGTCCGCCGACGGACCGCACGATCCGCGCCACTCGCCACTGCGGCCGCTCGCCCGGTTCGCCACCGTCGCCAGGGCCGTCATCGCTCCCGCCCTCTACAAATCGGCTGGTATGACGCTCTGGGCACAACTTCCGCGCCGGTTCGTGGTTCGTGGTCCCTGCCGGGGGCGCCGGGCCTTGATGCCGCATCTCCCTGGTGCCCGCAACGAAGAACGTGCCGCCGTCCGCGTCACGTCGGTGCCGGACACCCGGCCTAGAACCGTCTGGAGACGTTCGCGGGTCGGCCGCTGTGAGCGGTCAAGGCGCCGCCGTCGAAGTCCAGCATGCCGAGGTAGTCCTGCGCGGGCGTCCGCAGGCACATGCCCGTCGGCGTCAGATGGAATCCGGGGCGCAGGTTCTCGGGATCGGCGACGGTGGCGAGCATGACGTAGCAGGTGAACTGCGGCTCCCTCGTGGCGGTCCATGCGGCCGCCCTCGCCGACGCCCTCCAACTGCATCACCAAGCCGCAGTCCGGCTCGGCGCAGCCTCTCGCCTACTC